>JBQTHQ010000058.1:0-48048 GCA_052389695.1 Bacteroidota bacterium
AGTTATAAACATGTTTTAAGCCATAAAAAGATATATGCGCGTTTTTGGAAGATCGAATGTGCGAAATCTTTTGATAAACTGCTTCCAAAAACAGCGATCACTATTAAAGAAAATGCAATTCATAAATATGCCGTTCCCAGGTTGATAGAAAATTATTTGGCAGCCCTCTCCCCCCGCCCGAACGAATGAATTCGTTCATTCGGGCAGGCCAGCCCTCTCCGAAGGAGAGGGGGCAGAAGCATCCCGATGTCGGACGAGTAACAAATTAATTTGTTACGCATTAGGAATGAGGTTATTTCGTAACTTCGTATTCATTATTAATAACTTAAAAAAACAAAAAATAATATGTATCCAGAAAATATAGTAATACCAATGAAAGCAGAACTTACTGCCGTTGGTTTTGAAGATCTTACAAGTCCCGATGCAGTGAACGCAGCAATTAACAGTAAAGGAACTGTGCTGGTGGTAGTTAATTCGGTATGCGGTTGCGCGGCAGGTGCAGCTCGTCCAGGAGTGAAATTAGCGGTTTCAGGCAACAAATGTCCTGATAGAATAACTACTGTTTTCGCAGGATTTGATACGGAAGCCGTTGCAGAAGCACGCAAACACTTCGCTCCTTATCCGCCATCTTCACCGGCTATTGCTTTATTTAAAGATGGTAGGCTGGTTCATTTTGTGGAGCGTCATCATATTGAAGGCCGCAACGCACAAATGATAGCTGATAATTTAAAAATGGCTTTTGATGAGTTTTGTTAAGATCAATTGAAAAAGCCTTTAGTAAATAAAAAATACAGATTGGAAAAATATCCGGGGAAAGGCGGTTGGACATTTGCCAGGATACCTGAAATTTTACGGGATAAAAAAAAGCCTTTTGGTTTTGTAAAAGTAAAAGGCAGCATTGATGGTTTTGAGATCAAAAAATATCATTTGATGCCAATGGGAAAAGGACTTTTGTTTCTTCCGGTGAAAGCTGAAATAAGAAAGAAAATCAAAAAGGGCGAAGGTGATTATGTGCAAGTGATACTTTACCCTGACAATGATCCATTAGAGATTCCTGAGGAAATGTTACTTTGTTTGCAGGATGAACCGGATGCTCTCAGATTTTTTAATTCCCTTTCCGAAAGCGAAAGAAAATTTTATATTCAGTGGGTTTATTCCGCAAAAAAAGAAGAAACAAAAATAAACCGCTTGGCTAAAACCATTGACCGGCTTTTAAAAGGAATGAAGTTGTATGATATTTAATACTCACCAATGATTATTATCACAGGTATTACCGGAGGAATTGGAAATTATTTATTCGATGCTTTTTCTCAAAAAGGGGAAAGGGTATTGGGTACTTATCATATAAACAAACCCGAAGGTAAATCCTATGAAAATACTGTTCAGCTTGATATAACTGATTTTTCGCAGGTAAAAAAATTCATTGCTTCAAAAAAATCGCAATTAAATACGATCACACTTATTAATTGTGCAGGAGTTTCACAAAATTCTTTTGCACATAAAGCTGATATTGATGAATGGTCGCAGGTGGTCAATGTAAATTTAACCGGGACTTTTCATTTGATCCGTGCAGTATTACCTTTAATGCGTGAGCAAAATTTCGGACGTATTATTAATCTCTCTTCTGTTGTGTCGCAAACGGGTGTGATGGGAACAAGTGCGTATGCAGCTTCTAAAGCAGGGCTCAACGGCATGATAAAAAGTATTGCATTGGAAAATGCACAAAAAAGTATTACGATCAATAATATTAACCTGGGATATTTTAAAGTTGGAATGATAAATACGGTTCCGCAAGAGGTACAAGAAAAAATAAAAGAGAAGATCGCATACAATGAATTTGGTGATCCCTCAACTATATTTAACACTATTGAGTACATACGCCAGACGCCTTATTTAACAGGATCATGTGTTGATCTGAACGGTGGGTTGGTTTAAAGAGTACGGATAACGAATAAAAAAACGAATTTACGAATCTGTGTTTACTATAAATAGATTTATTGTATAATAAATTAATATAATGAAGACAAAACAAATTTTAGGGATAGTAATTATTGTTGTAACGATTATAATTTCTCTTTTATCATTGCTCCAATAAGTTTATTTTTAACTCACTCGGTTATAGATTTCCGTTATAGCAACCACAGATTCGTAAATTCGAAAAAGATTAGTTATCTGTACCAAGATTGGTATATTAGTAAAAATTAGTATTTAGTAGACATGAATAAAACAGTAAAAAATGCTGATGAAGCAATAAAAGATATTCGGGACAATGCAACCCTGATGCTGGGAGGATTTGGTTTGTGTGGTATTCCTGAAAATTGCATTGCCGCTTTGGTAAAAAAAGGCGTAAAGGGCTTGACATGTATTTCTAATAATGCAGGTGTTGATGATTTTGGAATTGGTTTGATGCTGAAAACGCGTCAGGTAAAAAAAATGATCTCTTCCTATGTGGGTGAGAATGCTGAGTTTGAAAGACAGTTGTTGAGTGGAGAATTGGAAGTAGAATTAATTCCGCAGGGAACTTTAGCAACTCGTTGTCTGGCCGCAGGTTATGGCATGCCTGCTATTTATACACCTGCAGGAGTGGGGACGGAGATAGCTGAAGGAAAAGAATCACGAAAATTTATGGTGGATGGTGCACAAAAAGAATTTTTAATGGAATATGCTTTTGATGCTGATTTTGCTTTGGTGAAAGCATGGAAGGGAGATACACATGGTAACTTGATCTTTCGTGAAACTGCCCGTAATTTTAATCCGATGATGGCAATGGCAGGGAAAATAACCATTGCTGAAGTAGAAGAATTAGTTCCTGCAGGTACATTAGAACCTGATCACATTCATACTCCGGGTATATATGTACACCGTATTTTTCAAGGTGTTAATTATGAGAAGAGGATTGAGCAGAGGACGGTGAGGAAAAGAAATTAAAAATTTGAAATTAAAGATTACAAATTAAAAATTTAGGACTATCTATAGCTATCTGCAATAACAATGAATGGCAATGGCTTATATAATATTGCACTAATTTGCAATCTGTAATTTGCAATTTTCAAATTATATCAATGCAATTTCGCTCCTATCAAACTAATAAATTCTTTTCGTGTAGTGTCTTTTAAGAACTCTCCTGTAAAAGCGGAAGTAGTGGTCACTGAATTTTGTTTTTGAATTCCCCGCATCTGCATACATAAGTGTGAGCATTCAATTACAACAGCTACACCTATCGGTTTCAATGTTTCCTGAATGCAATCACGGATCTCTGTTGTTAAACGTTCCTGAACTTGCAATCTTCTTGCAAAAGCATCTACCACACGCGGTATTTTACTTAAGCCCACAATACATCCGTTAGGAATATAAGCCACATGCGCTTTGCCAAAAAAAGGCAGCATGTGATGCTCGCACATAGAATACACTTCAATATCTTTTACGATCACCATTTGTTTGTATTCATCTTTAAACATTGCAGAGCGTAAAATTTCCTGAGGATCCAGGTCATAGCCGTGAGTTAAATATTGCAGCGCTTTTGCGACACGTTCAGGTGTTTTTAAAAGTCCTTCGCGACCGGGATCTTCTCCCATATCGGTTAATATGGTTTTGTAATTGGATGCTATATTGCTGATCAACTTAAGATTGTACCGGTCGATCTTTTTATAACCATCTGTATCATCAAATTCATCGTGGCTCATTTTCAAAAATTTAGATAACAAATGTATAAATTAGATTTGTAACTCGCTTAGCGAATAATTGCAACATTCCCTTTTTGAATGATCTCTTCTCCTGAATAACAGTTTACTCTTAAATAATATACAAATACTGCCGGATCTAATTGTTTGCCTTTATAAGTTCCATCCCAACCATATTTTTGATCAGAAGTTTCAAAAACTTTTTCTCCCCACCTGTCAAAGATCGCCCAGTAAACTCCTGTCACACCTCCGCCTCGTATGTATAACACATCATTTTGTCCATCATTGTTTGGCGAGAATCCATTGGGCACATACAATTCTCCTTCATCACCGCATTTTAAATCTATTGTTACGGTTACACATGCACTATCAAAACATCCTTCCGGATTTTTTATTGTGACACAATATTGAGTGGTTGCTGTTGGAGTTGCTGTTGGGTTGGCACAATTTGCACACGTCAATCCATCTGATGGTGTCCAGGTATATGTTCCACCTCCGCTTGCTGTTAAAGGTGTACTGTTGCCATAACTGATCGTTGCAGTTCCTGTAACTATTGGTATTGGCAATGAATCAACTATTACTATATAAGTAACGGTATCAGTACAAGTTCCTACTGCGGTCACCAGTGTATATGTAGTGGTTACCAATGGTGTTTCGGTTATAGGGTTTGTCGTAGCTCCGTTATTGATCCAGATATAATCGTTGCCTCCGCTTCCTGTTAATATTACGTTATCACCTATACAAATTTTATTACCCTGTATATTTGCTATTACCGGTGGTACTACTATTACTGTTTGTGATGCGGTTCCTGTACAACCGTTTTGTGTAACACTTACACTATAAGTGCTTGTAGTGCTTGGTTTAACTATTATACTTGAGGTTGCATCTCCTGTATTCCAACTATAAGGTCCCGAAGTACTTGAAATAAGCATGGCGCTATCGCCCGTGCAAATGGTTGTTGTACCTGTAATGTTTGGTGCCGGTGTGGCACTCACTGTCACCTGTGCACTGGCGGTAGCTGTGCAACCATTGGTAGTAACTGTTACTGAATAATTTATTACTCCCGTTGCCGGTGTTACTGTGATTGCATTTGTTGCAGCACCAGTATTCCATACATATGTTCCTCCTGCATTAGCTGTTAGCGTAGTATTGTCCCCGTTGCAAATTGCTGTAATACCTGTTATTGCCGGTACCGGATTTTGATTTACGGTTACTTGTACCGAAGCTGTTCCACTGCAAAGAGCATTGCTTACTGTTACACTATAAGTGGTGTTACTTGTTGGACTCACAGTAATTGATGATGTTGTAGAACCATCGTTCCATGAATAAGTTCCACCTCCGCTTGTGCTGAGCGTAGTAGTTGTGCCATTACAGATCGTATTAAGGCCTGTAATGTTTGGCGTTAAGCGGGCTTGTACTGTTACTTGTGTTGTTGCTGTGGCGGTACAACCTGCATTGGTTACAGTTACCGTATAAGTAGTAGTAATGTTTGGAGTAACAGTTACAGTTGAAGTTATTTCGGTTGTGCTCCACAAATAGGTTGCGCCACCCGTAGCAGTTAATGTTATACTTTGACCTTCACAGATGGGGTTTGCTCCATTTATGCTGGCAATTACAGGTGGAGGTTCTGTGATCGTAACAGATGTGCTCACGCTACAATTTGCAGCATCAGAAACTGTGCAAGTGTAGGTTCCAACAGTTAAACCATTTGCAGTAGCAGTTGTCTGAACCGGTGATGTAGTCCATGAATAGCTATGAGTGCTTGTTCCACCTGTACTTGTTATTGTTGCGGAGCCATTATTCCCCCCATTGCAGGTTACATTTGTAGACGATGAAATTCCGGATGTTAGTACAGGAGGTTCCGTTACAGTAGTTGTTGCAGAAGCAATACAGCTATTTGCATCAGTAACGGTGATCGTGTACGTACTTGCTGTTAGATTATTGGCGTTTGTGCCGGTTCCTCCACCTGGAGACCAAGTGTAATTATAACCTGAAGTTCCACCCGAAACACTTACAGATGCGGAGCCATTATTCCCGCCAAAACATGAAACCGGGACAGGTGTATTGGGAGTTACAGTTAATACAGCAGGTTGTGTAACGATAATTGAAGAACTAGCGGTACAACCATTTACATCTGTGACGCTGTAATTATATGTACCTGCAGTTAAATTTACCGCAGTGCTTGAAGTTTGGATCGGTGAAGTATTCCATGAATAGGAGTAGGGGCCACTGCTTCCGGTAACAGATACTGTAGCTGAACCATTATTGAGATCATTGCAAGTTGGACTTAAAAAAGAACTTGTTAGTGTAAACATGGCGGAGGATGCAATGGATATATTATCATAATTATTTAATGAATCACATTCTATAAAAACCAATTCGGGGGCATTTGCAGGCCCTGTTCCTTTATCATTTGCATATACAAAAAGATTGAGCGGTCCGGAATAAGGAATGGTGAATGTTTGAGTGATGCATCCATCTACAGGTATGGGGCTGGTGGTAGTGTCAGTAGTAATAAGTGTTCCTCCTGATAAAGGATTTCCATTATAAAATGAAACTTTCATTCCTTTGGGCGCGGCAACATAGCCCGTATCACAAAGAGTAAGTGTAACATTAACGGTGGTTGGATTTGAACAAGTTGTAAATAAAACAGTGTCAATAGTTGTTATAATATCGGCTGCAGGAATAAAAATAGGATTACCATTTTTATCGGTTACAGGCGGCTGATTTAAAAAGGCATTCAATATGGGCACCAGTCCGTGATTTTGCTGTGTTTTGGGAATGGTAAGATCATCGTTGATGTTCACCACAAAATAAGAGTGCTGGTTCATTACTTTGCGTGTATATACCCAAGGTTGTGTTTTGCTCTTATATGCTTTTACCACACCAGAACTTTGGCCATTGACAGGGGCACAGGTACAAACAATATTTGCTTCTCCGTTTGCATCCACATCTACAACAATGGGATATTCGGTCCGGGTGCCGGATCCGCAGGGTGTGGAAGCTTTTACATTTCCTGTATTCGCATCCCATACATACAATACATTTTCATCCCGGTAAATAATTTCTTTTTGTCCGTCTCCTTCAAAATCAAAAGAAGTACAGGTGGTTCGGCCAGAAGGGTCAACAATTACTTTTGACCATTTTAAATTAAGCCCGGTTCCGGAACTAAAATCAGCAAGAACAACAAAAATATTTTCTCCGCCAACTCCTATTTCGGGCCAGCCATTCCCATCATAATCTGCCAGGTTTGCATGACCCCCTTGGGTTGTTGCAGGAATGATGTAAGTAGTTCCTATTTGCAAGCCGGTTCTTGGGTCCCATACATAAATATTTCCTTTGGAACTTACGATTACATCTAGTTGTCCGTCTTTATTATAATCAGCAATACTGCTAAAGCCGTCATCTAATGAAGCAGGCGCACTTGTTTGCAATGTCATTACTCCGGTACCAATGTTTACACTGTACACTTCGTTTCCACAAACGAGTTCCAGACCGGCACAATCGGCACAAAAGGCCGGAGGCAAAACATCTGCTGCTACAGGATAAGCGGCGCCATTATTGCCGTTGGCGCCATTGCTTGCGGCAGCTCCGCCGGTTGCAATCATTACTCCTGTTAAACTATTAAATATTTCATGACCAACGTATATTTCGGCAAGCCCATCTCCGTTAAAATCTGCGATGGATTGTATGTACTCCCGGTTGCCAGAAGTAAGAGCGGGTGTAAAGCCCGCTTTTGGGATTCCATTATTTTCATAACATCTTAAGTATTGATCGTCCGTAATTATATATATTTCGCCCTGTCCATCACCATCGGTATCAGCAATAGCAGGTCCGTCGTACTGGATGTTGATGGGGCTTGGAGTGTTGATTACCAGCTCTGAAACACCGGTTTTTCCATCGAGTATCTGTAAAGCATCGGTAGCATTATTATAGCAGACCACTTCCGGAATTCCATCCCCATCAATATCTCCTACAGAAACTGTTTGCCTGGTATCCAGTGGAACAGAAGAGGTCCAAAGAGAATCGAGTGCAAATGTAGGTTGAACAGGTGGAATGTATTTACAATAAACTAATGGCTGGTTGTAGAAAAAAGAATCGCATACAGCAGTGCCACTACATTGAGCATCATAACAATCAATAAAG
Source organism: Bacteroidota bacterium (assembly GCA_052389695.1). GTDB lineage: Bacteria > Bacteroidota > Bacteroidia > 2-12-FULL-35-15 > 2-12-FULL-35-15 > 2-12-FULL-35-15. Next base: position 7,827 of record JBQTHQ010000058.1, read on the forward strand.
CCATCTCCATCATCATCAATGCCGTTGTCACAGATCTCTTGCGCCTGCAAAAAAATGCAGGAAAATAAAAAAAAATAAAAAAGTACTCTTTTTTTTATCATTGGAATAAAGGAAGCCTGTTTTTAAATATAATGCAAGATAAAAACATACATTGCCATAGGTTTCTAATGTAAAAAATGCCCTTACAAAGGTATTCCTCTTACGGTTCAATCTCAAATAAACTTTTAGCTATTTGTAGGAGTCATATTGTTATTTAACTTTGAAATTGTCCTTAATTGCCGGGAAAAGTTCGAGCTATTAATGAAGACTTTAATAAAATGGTTTTTGAATAGGAATGGAAGGTCTGAAAATAAAGTTATGCTTTTACTGTTCCCGAAAAAAATGCACGCTCTTCTAAATGATACAGGTTGCCTTTTGCCATAACATGCACAACAAGGTTTTCAATGGATATGGGAGTTCCGTCTTTTATATCGGCAATATTTGAATAACGTATGGCATGCCCATCAAAGATCAAGACAAGTCCTGAACCGATAGCTTCCATTTTATTTCCTTCAGTAATTAGTACACCTGTATCCTCACCTAAGCCAATACCTATGCAACCCGGATTACTTGCCACTGCTTGTGCCAGGCGTCCGAACCGCCCCCGTGTAACAAAATGTGTATCAATGATCACATCTTTTATAAGAGCAAGTCCGGTTGTGATTTTTACTTCCCCTTTTAATAATGACCCCGTACTGCTGCCCTGGTATATCATAGTATTGCTCATGGCCATAGCGCCCGCACTTGTTCCTGAGATCACAAAATTTTCATTCAGGTAGCGATAGATAATGATCTTCAGAAATTCCGATCCTCCAAAGATCATGCTTAAACGCAACTGGTTGCCGCCTGTAAACATTACACCATCAGCTTCCTTGATGCGTTTGATATATTCAGGTTTAAGTGTATCCTCCCGGTTTTTAATATGGATCACTCCAATTTTTTTACATCCTAATTTACCAAAGGCCTGAATATAATTTTCACCTACTTCTTCGGGTATTACAGAAGCTGTTGTAATGATCTCTACTTGTGAATCGATCCCATCCATCTCCATTAATATCCGTTTTAGTATGCCGAACTCAAAAAAATGTGAATGTGCCTTGGGTTCAAAATGCGGCTCTATAGTGATCCCTTTGTCTTCACTCCCCCCAATTGATATTAATTTCCCTTTAGGAATTTTCATAGCGTGTTCAATGATTTAATATTTACGTAAATTGTATGAAAAAGGGTTTATCCGTCATACAGTCCATTTTTTGCGCTTAAACGCATACAATGCAGCGCTGTTATTTTCTTAGATTAATTCCTTATTTTTGAATTTCTTATAAAAAAGCAAAAATGAAAATATCATATAACTGGCTTAAAGAGTATGTTAAAACGGAGCTGGCTCCTGAGGAGGTGGGAAAACTATTGACCAATTGCGGGTTGGAAGTGGAAAGTATTGAAAAAACCGAAACGATCAAGGGTGGGTTGAATGGCATGGTAGTGGGTGAAGTAAAAACAAAAGAAAAACATCCGGATGCGGATCGTTTAAGTGTTACTACCGTTGATATTGGCACAGGTAGTTTATTAAATATAGTTTGCGGGGCGGGCAATGTAGCCGCCGGACAAAAAGTAGTAATAGCAAAGATTGGCGCCATGTTATATCCTACCGTTGGTGAACCATTTGAAATAAAAAAATCAAAAATTCGCGGGCAAGTATCCGAAGGAATGATCTGTGCTGAAGATGAAATTGGTTTGGGTACTTCACATGAAGGGATCATGGTATTGGATGCGGATGCAAAGATCGGAACACCAGCTAAAGATTATTTTTCCCAAAAGAGTGGATTCCCAAAAATTTCTGAAGATTTTGTTTTTGAGATCGGCTTAACACCTAACCGTGCAGATGCTGCATCACATGCAGGTGTTGCACGCGATCTGGTTGCTGTATTCAATTCTCAATCTTCCTCTGTTCCCCGTCCCTCGTCCCTTGAACTGCCTTCTGTTAATACATTTAAAGTTGATTCAACAGACAGAATAATTGAAGTTGTTGTAGAAGATGCCATTGCTTGTCCGCGTTATTCGGGACTTACCATCAGTAACGTAAAAGTTGGGGGTTCTCCTGAATGGTTAAAGAACAGACTAAAAGCAATAGGTGTCCGCCCTATCAACAATATTGTGGATATTACCAATTACGTACTTCATGAACTGGGCCAACCGATGCATGCGTTTGATGCAGACAAAATAAAAGGGAATAAAGTGATCGTTAAAAAATTAGCGGATAAAACAAAATTTAAAACCTTGGATGAAACAGAGCGTGTATTATCATCTGATGATCTGATGATCTGTAACGCTGAGGGAGGAATGTGCATTGCAGGAGTATTTGGCGGAGTTGAATCAGGTGTTTCCGAAAAAACAAAAACTGTTTTTTTAGAAAGTGCTTATTTTGATCCTGCATCCGTTCGCAGATCATCAAAACGACATGGATTAAAAACAGATGCTTCCTTTCGTTTTGAGCGTGGCACCGACCCTAACATCACTGTTTATGCATTAAAACGCGCAGCGCTTTTAATTAAAGAAATAGCAGGCGGAAAAATTTCATCGGAAGTAATAGATGTGTATCCAAAGAAAATTGAAAATTTTAAGATCGCATTTTCTTATGAGCAGTGTGCACAGTTGATCGGTAAACGTATTGATGTAGAGGTGATCAAAAACATTATTTTATCGCTTGGGATTGAGATCGAACACGAAGGAAATGATGCATTGCTACTTTCCGTTCCCCCATTTAAAGTAGATGTAAAGCGGGAACAGGATGTGATCGAAGAAGTGTTGAGGATCTACGGTTACAACAACATTGAAATTCCTGTTACATTAAACTCATCACTTGCATTTGCAGAAAAACCGGATAAAGAAAAGATCCAAAATATTATTTCTGACCTGCTGACCAATAATGGTTTTTCAGAGATGATGTGCTTGTCGTTGACAAAAGATGGATATGCTGCAAATATTAAAAGCATCAACACTGACCATAATGTGAAAATGCTGAACCCTTTGAGCAGCGACCTGAATGTATTGCGCCAAACGCTTTTGTTCAGCGGACTGGAAACTATTATCTATAATCAGAATCGTAAAAATGCTGATCTGAAATTATATGAATTTGGCAAAACATATGTGGCAATAAAGGCGGGAGAAAAATATATTGAAACAAAACATTTATCCCTGTTTATTACCGGGCGTAAACAAGAAGAAAGCTGGAATACAAGTAATGATACGGTAAATTTTTATACGCTGAAAGGCATTGTCACGGCTGTTTTAGAAAGGTTGGGGATTATGGATCTGAAATTATCAGAATTAAATAGTTCCGACCTTTTTTCACAAGGCTTAAATTTCAGTTCAAATAAAAAAACATTGATTGAATTTGGTAAAATTTCAACATCAATTGTGAAATCAATGGATATAAAACAGGAAGTTTTTTATGCTGATTTTAATTGGGACATGATCATTGAAGCGGTAAAAAAAGTAAATATCACTTATACCGAAGTGCCGAAGTTCCCCGAAGTAAGACGCGATTTAGCTTTACTAATTGATAGAACAATACAATTTGAACAATTGGAACAGTTGGCGTATCAGTCAGAGCGAAGTATTTTAAAAAGCGTAAATTTATTTGATGTGTATGAAGGCGATAAATTGCCTTCCGGAAAAAAATCATACGCTTTAAGTTTTATATTACAAGATGATGCCGCTACGCTTACCGATAAGCAGATTGAAAGTATTATGGAAAAATTAATGAAGACTTATCAGGAAAAAGTAGGGGCGGAGATCAGGTGATTTGTAATCACAAATTTCTATTTAATGATTGTTATGTTTCCTTGTCGTTTGATCACTTCTCCTGTAATACAAGTCACATTTAAGTAATATACAAACACAGCCGGATCTAATTCTTTGCCTTTGAATTTTCCATCCCAGCCCTGTGTAGGATCAGTAGTTTCAAATACTTTTTCTCCCCAACGGTTGTAGATGGACCAAAACAGTTCTGTTATCCCCGAACCATACACATGCAGCACGTCATTTTGTTCATCACCATTTGGTGAAAACACATTGGGCACAAATATCTCACTTTCAAGATCACAATTTAACTCTACTGTTACTATTAAACAGGCTGTATCAGCACACGCATCTATAGTTCTTGTAATTACACAATATTTTGTAGTGGCAGTTGGAGTGGCGGTAGGAGTGGCACAATTAATACAATTTAATCCGTTTGGCGGAAACCATTGATAAGTAGTTCCTCCGACTGATGTTAAAGTGGCGCTTTGTCCGTATTTGATAGTTGTATCTCCACTGGTTATGGCTATTGGTGAAGAATTGACCATTACCACAAATGTTACTGTGTCTGCACAGCCGCTCCCTATAACCACTGAATATGTAGTTGTATTTATTGGGCTTACTATGATAGGATTAGTGGTTTCTGAAGTTGACCACAGATAGATAGATCCGCTGAGAGCCGTTAATGTAGCATTTTGACCTCTGCACATGGTATCCGAATTAAAAGAACTATTACTGCCGTTTAAAATATTGATAGTGATGCTATCCACATTGGTACAGCCCTCCGCAGTACTTGCTACCAAATAATATTTTGTTAAGGTGGAAGGTTTAGCATAAGGGTTTGGGCAATTCACACAACTTAAACCGGTAGAAGGTGTCCAATTATAATTTTTATAAACTCCATTTGAAGTAAAATTAAATAACAGGCTATCATCAGAACATATTGTAGTATCATTGCCCAGATTTAGAGTAGGAGAAGGAAGTGTAGTAATTGTTATAGTATCAGATTGTACTCCTTCACAGGAGTCTTTTACAGTTACCCAATATTTGCCCGGTCCATAAGCGGTATATGTTTGTCCTCTGCTTCCATCATTCCAAATGTATTCCTTGAAGCCTGCATCTGCATCAAAAATAGTTATGCCGGTTGAACATATAGCAGTATCATTACCAATATCAAGCGTCGGCGGAATACAAGGAACACAATTTTCATCAACGTCTCCATTTAAATTATCATCAATACCATTACCACATATTTCAATACAGGCAGCTACACATATGGTTCCGGTATAACTTGGTTCTTGATTAGACCACGCAGCGGTATTTAAAAGCGTACCATTATTAGTATTTGCCGTGGCATCTATTGCATTGGAGCCTGCCGATTGGTTGCAGCGATAATAAAGTAATAAATTCGTTTCATTGCCCGCCATACACTTATCATAAGATGCTGCTATTTCAGCGGCTGTTCGTGCCCGGTTCCAGATGCGTACCTCATCCATGTTTCCGCCCAAAGCAGGAAAAGTATAACCAGGATTGGCTATTGCATCCCAGCTTAATGCAGTGGATATGATGCGGGTGAAAGGATCAGAAGTAATATTCTTCGTATCCACCAATTGACCGTTCAAATAAAGGTTACCTGTTTGAGTAGCATAATTCATAACACCTGCAGCATGGTACCAGGTACCCACTAGGAATCCTCCCGGCGGAGCATAACTGCAACCATTGGCGTTCGGGCCTCCTGAACTATTTGGTGCATCTACCCTGAATATCAGCTTATCGCCGGGAGCATACCCTACAGCAAACCATCCAAAACCCATAAATAGATCTTCATATGTTACATTATCAATGGCGCATATTAAAGGACGAACCTGCTGGTTAACATCAAGTGCTGTATTCAATTTAAACCAGCATTCCCAAGTAAATCCATTACTGCTATAGTATTGGTTATTATTAGGCAATTGTACAGCATCATTATAATTATTAAACTGAAGAGAGCCTTTACATGAGGCAACCGCAGGCTCGGTTACGATCACTAAAACTGAATCTACTGCATCAGTGCACAAGGAAGGATCACTGCTGATCACATGAAATTTCATCCAGTAGTTGCCAGCTGTGTTAAATGTATGATTGCTTGTTAAGCCGGTTCCAATGATCGTACTTAAGTTGATATACCATTGATGATTAGTTGAATTCGTTGCTGTACCCGTAAAGCTGACAACTGTACCTGTGTTTATATTAATTGTATCGCCAGGAATTGTAATAGTTGCTGTAAGCGGAGCGGGGCAGGGACTTGTGCAGCTAAGGCAGGTCAGCAAACTTTTACGCGTAGTTGTTAAATAATATTCCATACGACTGTATTGTCCTGCTGTAAATTGTGTATAACAACTCATTTTACTATAGTCCATGTAATCATCGCTATAATCAACTGCATCAGCCGAAAAAGGATTGTTGGCACTTGGATCATCTGTATCAGTACTACAGGAATTAGCAGAGGGGTTGCAGGTTGCAAATGTAGTTTGATCGGGTGGGGTATCACATACTTTATCCCCATCTTGCAAACAATCATTATTGATACAACCATTCTGAAAAGTGTGATACAAGCCCAGGTAATGACCGATCTCGTGTGTGCCTACTGCATCGTTGGTGGCACTGGCTCCAAAATAATTCGCTTCTATTACTATGCCGTCCGTAGCAGATCCATGCGCTGAAGGAAAATATGCGTAACCTATTACACTACTGCCGGAACTTAAGCTTAGTATTTCTTTTACGACCCAAATATTAAGATAGCAGGTGGGCGACCATCGGTTAATATTTTTAAGTGCGATGTCATCCGTTTCCATGGTTTCGGTTGTAAGAGAGGAACTGTTTCGTGTAATACCTATGGTTGCATCACCCTGAGGATCGCGTTGTGCCAAACAAAATTGAATTTGATAATTATTGCTTTGTGCGAATTTGGTATTGATATTTGTAATAGCAGTTTGTACTTGTGCGTTGGAAATATTTTCGGTACCGCCATTATGAATTATATGTACAACAACCGGAATAGTTGCTATTGCTCTTTGAGGTCCGGATGTATTGTTTTTTGAAAAATGGTTATAGTACTTACTATCCAGCTCATTCTGCGCTTGGAGTAATGTTGAATTATTGTACAGCAGCTCATCTGTGGCACAGCCAAGAAATACCTGTTCATTCTGGCTTTGGACGGCCAGATTCCAAAGTATAAGTAGAACAGTGATACGAATTGTTTTCATCTGTTCGGCTAAAGTAAAACAAAATAACCCTGCTGCAGCAAATTACTCAATAAACCCTCGCCTTTTAGTTTTTCTGTATTTATGTACCTTCATTGAATGAGTTTCCAGCTGATTTTATCATCTATTTTAACTTGTTGGTGTTCCGACAACTATGCCGCACAAAATTCTTTCTAATATTATCAGAATACACAGATTTATTAAGTAAAGATCCAACCATCACATAAGTAAACATTATACAAATAGGTGATCCAAATGATATTGTAGAGGGATACTATTAATAATGAACTCACTTTTAAAAAATCATTTATAAATCGTAAAGAGAATAGATAAATAAAACTAAGTAAAAGCGTAATGAAACCGCTGTCATTAAAATTAATTGTAGGATCTAACTCCTTTTGATTTGTCAGCAAAATAAAACTTCCTGCCAAAAGCGCAATAAAAACAAAAAGGACTCTGCTTAATTTGAATTTCTTCAGCTCAGTGTAAAAAACGAATAGGAATATGAAAAAGAAAGGAGAAGCAATAATATACCTGCTCAATCCATTCAATGCCCCTGCTTGAAAAAAGATAATAAAGAGAAAAACTCCCCAGAAATAAACAATGGAATTATTAAAAAGATAGGTTTTAATAAAATCAACATTTCCCTTAAAAATACTTGGGAGTTCGTTTGTTTTATCCTCACGAAAATATTTTAAAAAATAAAACAGGAATAAAACCAGTGAAGGAATGACGATAAAAAATATAGCAAATACACTCATCCCATATCCTTCTATTGACCAATCTGTGATAATTTTCGGAATACTAAAATTTACATTCCAATAGGTATGTATGGCCTCAAAGTATTTTGTAAAAGAACCTGAGTTCAGGTAGAACATAAAAAATACAACACCTGTTCCTAATAATAATGGAATGAGTTTAAGCGAAAGTTCTCCGACAAAATGTAAAATGTTTCTATGTTTAATAAAGTACAGAAGGTCAATTATTACAAATGAAAGTCCAACGATAACAAATACAGGACGGGCCATTGCAAAAAGCAGTATGGAAATAAAAAAAAGCCAGTACTTATTTTTTATTAATCCATAAACAGCCAGTGCAAAAGTGAAAATGAATATAGCATCTGCATAAGGCATGTAAAATATAATAACAGGAGGTAGTGTTAATGAGATCGTGAAAACACATAACCGCTCAATTACAGAATTGCTTAAATTTTTAAAAAAAATAGATGAAAGTATTAATACTGAAAGTCCAAAAAGCAGGTAATTAAAAAAACCGATATATACTGCGTTAATATGTAAGAATTCCCAAAGCAAAGGGAATAAAGGAAAAAATGCATATTTACTGTCGTCTCCATTGTAATAATTTTCACGTATACCCGAATATGCTTTTGCGTCCCATCTGACCGAATTTTTTTCATCTATATAATAATAAGGTTCATTAACTTTCCAAACTACATGCTTGAGTACGGCATCCCGATTATAGGTATGCGTTATATTTTTTAAAGTAGCATTATATATCCGGGGCTTTTGCAGCATTTTATATACTAAAAATGTACCCAGGAAAAGAGCAATGATCAATGAAATTTTAATTAGTAATTCATTGCCTGATAGTTTAGTTAATACTGCAGATTTTATTTTCATCCAGGCTAAAATAAGGATAAATTCATTTTGCATCATAAGAATTTGGTTTGCTGTTCAATAAAACCGTCCCTTTTTCGTTTTCCGTATTTGTTTACCTTTATAGTATGCGTTTTCGATTGAGTTTATTATTTATTCTAACTGCTGTTGGCGTTATTTTGCCATTAACAATACGTGCGCAATATTCACTTGAAATACTATCCTTAAAAGACGAAGCGCTTTTTAAACGTATTCCTTACAAAAAAGAATTTAGTTTTAAAATTGGACTTGAAAAAGAGCTGCAAAACGTTTTATTCATCTGTTTTGATAATGCGTACTTAGTTGCTGCTTATGATAGTATAATAACTGATTCAGTTTCATCCCGGGCATATTTGAATTTTGGCGCACAATATAAATGGGCGCATCTTAAAAAAGGAAATGTTGATGAGGGTGTATTGAGTGAAATCGGTTTTCGTGAAAAATTATACAATAATAAACCGGTTCATTTTAAAGATGTAAAACGCTTACAAGAACGGCTGATCATTTATTATGAAAATAATGGTTACCCTTTTGCATCTGTAAAACTGGATAGTATTCAAATCCTGGAAGGCAGTATTGGGGCACAGTTGAAACTCACAAAAAATACGGAAGAAAAAATTGATAGTATTGTTATAAAAGGTACAGCAAAAATTTCGGATGTATACATGTTCAATTATCTGGGAATAAAACCGGGCAGCTTATATGATGAAGCTCAATTACAAAAAGTAAATACACGCATTGCTGAATTGCCATTTCTGCGTTCTATCAAACCGGCCAATGTTTTATTTACAGATAAATTCAATAAATTGATTTTAAATCTTGAAAAAAAACGGGCCAGCCAGTTTGATGGGATCATTGGTATTTTGCCTGATAATGTTACCGGAAAAATTTTATTCACTGGTGATTTGCGTTTGAAATTACAAAATGGCCTGGGTTATGGCGAACTTATTGATATTAATTGGCGAAGGTTACAAACTCAAACACAGGACCTGAAAGCCAGGTTGGTATATCCTTTTATTTTACGGACACCTTTTGGGGTAGATTATAATTTTAAACTTTATAAAAAAGATACCACCTTCCTGGATGTTCGTCAAAATATTGGTGTTCAGTATATTTTAATAGGAGGGAACTATTTTAAGATATTTTACAATAACATAACCTCAACTTTACTTTCAACAAAAGGTTTGGAATTTGCAACAACGCTACCTTCTTATGCCGACGTTAGTACCAATATGTATGGATTGGGATTAAGGTTTGAGCGCCTGGACTATCGTTTAAATCCGCGTAAAGGTTTTTATACTATGATAAATGTAAGCGCAGGAACAAAAAACATTAAAAAAAATTCAAAGCTCAATCCCAAGGCTTATGATAATTTGATACTTAATTCCACACAATACACTACAGATTTTGAAGGCAGTTTGTTTATTCCTCTTATTAATCGAAGTACAGTTAAAATTGGTAATCAATCAGCTTTTTTATATGGAGAAACCCTGTTTCAAAATGAGTTGTTTCGCATAGGCGGATTAAAAAGTTTACGAGGTTTTGATGAAGAATCCATATTTGCATCTGCTTATTCCATATTTACCTTGGAATACAGACTCATATTGGAGCAAAACTCATTTATGTATGTATTTGGAGATTATGCGCTATATGAGAATAATAATTCAAAAGAATATGTACAGGATCAGCCATTTGGTTTTGGTGCAGGCATCAGTTTTGAAACAAAAGCCGGTATTTTCTCTATCAGTTATGCCCTTGGTAAACAGTTCAATAACCCTATCCAGCTTAAAAGTGGCAAAATTCACTTCGGGATAATCAATTATTTCTGATTTTTAGGTCAAAAAACCAGAATTCCAAAGATATTTATTAGCTTTGCGCCTTAAATTTTTTTAAAAATTAGTAATAATTATGAGAGTTTTACCGACAATTCTATCAGCTTTTTTTTCTTTCCTTTTGTTTTTTCCTGTAGTTGCACAAAAATCAGCAAACGAGAATAAGCCCAACAACGTTAAATCTATAATTGCATGGAAGGCATATGATGCCAAGGCTACAAGTAGACCCATGCTCTCTTATAGCGAATATGACATGCAAGGTAATTTTTTGAGAACAGAACGTTATTCAGAAGGAAACCTGAATGATATTACTCTGTATCAATATAATAGTGAGGGAAAACTAAGTAAAAAGGTAAATTATAAGCCTCATTTTAAACCAATTGTTCGGGCATATCAGTTTGATGAAAAAACAAAAAAACCATACATCGATTCAGTGGATATTTTGATTATTGGTAAAACGGATGTAAAATGTGACAAAAAAGGGAATATAGTAAAAGAAACTCATTGTGATCCGGAAGGAAATATCTTACAAAAAAATGAATATGCATACTCTAAAACGGGCAAAGTAGTTGTTGAAATAAAATGCGAATCCGATAGTCTTGTGTCTTCAAAAAAAGTGTTTACCTATGACCGTCAGGATAATTTGGTTCAGGAAATGATCTTCCATTATGCACGGGTTACTTCTCAAAAAACGTATAAATATGATGAGAAAGGGAGTAAAATTGAGGAGCAATCATCTACTTCAGGAAATACGTTTGGAGGGCAAAATTATGAAGAGAACAATAGTGCAGAACAAATGGGTAATGTTTCTGACGATGGTCATATGTTCAGCAGAATAACCTATAAATATGATGAAAAAGGGGCGCAAACCGAAAAAATATCATATAAAGAAGATGGGAACATTTTGCAAAAATCCACTTTCAAATACAATGAAAAAGGTCGTGTAATAGAAGCCGTAGAATGCCTGGATGGAGAGATCGTTTTTTCCATCAATAGAAATAAATATGATTCAAAAGGGAACCTTATTGAGGACATTTCGTTTACTTCTTTCCCTGTTTTATTTAAAACAATTGCGTATGAATACAGTGATAATAATTCATTGCTTACTGAGGTTCAAAGTAATGCGGATAATTCGCTGGCTCAAAGTAAAGAGTTCTTTTATAATCTGGATGGAAAGCTGGAAAGAGAGATATGGAAGCAATCAAATGGAAGCTTTGGATATAAAAAATCATATTCATACGACAAGAAAGGGAATTTGATAGAAGAAAACTGGTCGTTTATGGAAGGTGAAGCGGGTTCAAAAAAAGTGTATCAGTATGATGAGAATGGAAATACAATCGAAGAAGTTACACTTACTCCTAACGAAACTCCTGAACGCATTAAATACGTTTACGAGTATTATTAGAATCAATAGTCTTCCTGTTCAAGCAAATTAATCCTTAAATTAGCATCTCTTTAAGGAGAAGGAATTCAATGGAAATTTTATTTTTAGTTATAGGGCTGGCCTTAGGTTTCGTTATCGCTTTTTTGTTTTTTAAATCAAAACAAAATGCCGGTGGAAATATTGCTGTTTTGGATGGAAAAGTCATTGAATTAGAGAAGGATAAATTGGTTTTAAAGACCCAACTGGAGAATGCTGGTTCCGAGAAACTACGATTAATCTCAGAAAAGGAAAAATTAAGCGAAGAAATTAATGGCCTTCGAAATCAATTCAATGATGCGAATATAACCATTGCAAAGGCCCGTGAAGCATTTAAATCCCAGGATGAAAAATACACTACTCTGAAATCAGAGCTGGAGAACGTTCACAAAAAATATACCACCGAGTTTGAAAATATTGCCAATAAGATATTGGATGAAAAATCTTTGAAGTTTACCGAACAAAATAAATCTAATCTGGATATTATTTTAAATCCTTTAAAAGAAAATATAAAACGTTTTGAGGAGCAGGTTCAAAAATCCTATAAAACAGAGTCGGATGAACGTATTACCCTTAAAACGGAGATTAAAAATCTAATCGAATTAAACCAGAAAATAAGTGATGAAGCAAATAACCTTGCAAGGGCTTTAAAAGGAGATAATAAAAAACAAGGTAATTGGGGTGAAGTAATTCTTGAAAAAGTATTGGAACGTTCAGGCTTGGTCAAAGATCGGGAATATCGTACCCAGTTTAGTACCAATAATAATGAAGGAAAACGTATTCAGCCCGATGCAGTGATCCTGTTGCCGGATAATAAACACATTATTGTGGATGCTAAAGTTTCTTTGATAGCCTATGAAGCGTTTATAAATGCAATTACTGAGGAAGATAAGGACCGATATATTAAGGAACATTTATTGTCGGTTCGTAATCATGTAAAAATATTAAGTGATAAGGATTATCAAACATCCAACGATTTTAATACTCCTGATTTTGTATTGTTATTTATTCCTATTGAATCATCATTTAGCATAGCCGTACAAGCTGATCATGAACTTTTTAGTTTTGCCTGGGATAAAAAAATTGTGATTGTGAGCCCTTCAACCTTATTAGCTACCTTGCGAACTATTTCTTCTCTTTGGAAACAAGAGCGGCAAACAAAAAATGTAATGGAAATAGCAAGACAGGGAGGAGAATTGTATGATAAATTTGTAGGCTTTTTAGAAGATATGCAAAAAATTGAAAAAGGAATTGAAAATTCAAGCAGGGCTTATCAGGATGCAATAAGTAAGTTAAGTACAGGTAAAGGAAATATAGTTAAGCGGATTGAAAATTTAGAAATCCTTGGGGCGAGGGTAAATAAAGAGAAAAAAATTCCTGCTAAATTTTTAGAAAATGATGAACCTTCACAATTAACGGAAGGACATAGTTTATAATGAAAAAAATATTTTTTTACATATTACTTATAATCATCAGTATTGCCTGTGGTACTCCGCGTAAAGCGAGGGAAAATACTCAAACCAATAATTACAAACACGATGTAACTACTATTCATCCTCAATTTGTGGTATTTCATCTGAATGATACAGTTTCCGAATTACATTACAAAATTGCCAGCAAGGAATTATTATATGTTCGTCCCGATGGAATTAATTTTTCATCAAATGTTTTAATTTCCTACCGTTTATTAGCTTCGTATGATTCAAAAGAAATTGTTGATAGCTCTTCTGTAAGACTTGTTGATTTGAATAATGATAATGCAGACAAGTTCCTGGTAGGCTCCATGAATGTAAAAGCCCGGTCGCCACGAAGTTATTTTTTGCGGATCACCGTCTTAGATATGAACCGGAATATTAATATTACTTCAGTTATTCCTGTTGATAAATATAATGATCTGAACCGGCAGAATTTTTTAGTCAAATCAAAATCTACCGACCTTCCTTTATTTCGGAATTGTTTCAGATTAGGAGAAGAGCTTAGCATCAGTTATAAAGCCAAAATCGGGGTAAGTATATATGTCCGATATTATAACCGCGATTTTCCATTGGCTGCGCCTCCTTTTTCAATGTCAGACCCCACGCCTTTTCAGTACCGGCCTGATAGCACCTATATTCTTCAATTATCATCTCAGGGAAGTATGGATTTTTCGGCTAATAAAAAAGGTTTTTACCACATTCAATTGGATACCACCAAACGTGACGGCATCACATTATTTAATTTTTCAGAAACATTTCCGGAAATAAAAAGAGCCGATGATATGGTGTTTCCTTTGCGATTTATTACTTCAAGGGAAGAATATGATGAATTAACCTCCAGTTCAAATAAAAAAGCTGCTGTTGAAAAATTTTGGCTGAATAGTACAGGGAATTCGGATAGGGCAAAAGAAGTAATTCGTAAATATTATAATCGCGTGCAGGATGCTAATAAATATTTTACATCCTACCTCGAAGGGTGGAAAACCGATCGTGGAATGGTGTATCTGATCTATGGCTCACCCAATGTGATCTATCGTACTGCGAATTCTGAAACCTGGATCTATGGCGAAGAAAATAATATCAATTCCTTACAATATTCATTTTCACGTGTGAATAACCCTTTTACTGATAATGACTTTACATTGGAACGCGCACAGGTTTATAAACAGTCATGGTATATAGCTGTGGATACCTGGCGGCAAGGGCGAACTTATTTACAGGATTAAACATGCAAACAAAAGAACAAAAAAGGGAAGAGGAAAGCTTGATATTTGGTATTCGTCCAATTATTGAAGCGCTGCATGCCGGAAAGGAAGTGGATAAGCTGTTTGTTCAGAGCGGCTTAAAAAGCGAGTTAATTGGTGAGTTAATGGGTTTATTGAAAAAGAACAATGTACCCTATCAATATGTTCCGGTTGAAAAATTAAACAGGCTCACTACTAAAAATCACCAGGGAGTTGTCGGATATATATCGTCCATTAAGTACCAAAAAATTAAGCACGTTCTTCCTGCTGTTTTTAAAGCAGGAAGAACTCCTTTAATTTTAATTTTAGACCGGATAACTGATGTACGTAACTTTGGCGCAATAGTTCGTACCGCCGAATGCTCAGGCGTACATGCAATTGTTATTCCATCACGTGGCGGAGCACAGATCAATGCGGATGCTATTAAAACATCAACAGGAGCATTGCACAAAGTTCCGGTTTGCCGTGAAGAAAATTTAAAAGAGACAATTGATTTTTTAAGAGAAAGCGGTTTACAGGTAATTGCTTGTACCGAGAAAACAACGGATAATTATTTTGATATTGACTATACGCTTCCCGTTGCTATTATTGTGGGTTCCGAAGAAAATGGGATCTCCAATGAATACCTTGACCTTTCGGATGCAAAGGCAAAAATTCCTTTAATGGGAAAGATCAGCTCACTAAATGTTTCTGTTGCAACAGGCGTTATTTTATATGAAGCGGTGAGGCAGCGGTTAGTTGAATAACTGCGTTGACTTTTCTGTTCCGCGATTTCAAAAAGCTTGGAAGAAATTAAAATAGTTTATTGATTCTCTCTTCCAAATGGGTAATATTTTCTGTTTGTTCAAAACCTTTATAATTTTCATTATTCTTCAATGCAGTGGATAAATCAAATTTCCCTTGCGGCATATAATAAGCAATTTTTTTATTCATTAAATATTCAGCAAGGTACATCTGTTCCGTTTGTCCGGGAGTAGGAACAAAAACAACTTTTTTGCCAATCGCTGAAAGGTCCAGGATGGTAGAATACCCTGAGCGTGCAATAATTATATTGGAGTTTAATATAGCCTGTTGCATTTCAACAGCTTTTAAATGATTTACTATTTCTATATTTCCTCGTATTTCTTTTTTTTGTTCCAGTTCAGTTTTACCACATACCATCAATGCTTTCAATTTGCTTTTTTGAATCTGTTCCAAAATTAAATTTTCAAAAATACTGCGTTGTGGTTCCGGTCCGGAGATGATCGCCATCATATCATAACTAGCTGTCATTCCGACTCGCTGAAGTAGTGAGGGATCTTGCCGGTTGAACCTGGATAGTGGCCCCACAAAAAAAGTATTTTCGGGAAGCGGATATTTATGTGACAGATCGCCCGTTAAGTTATCTGTTCCTGAGAAATCAGGAATCCAGCACTCATCATATTTTTTAATAAAAAACAAATTGAGCCGATGCAATAACTTTTCAGCAAAAGGGCTCTTGATCATCAGTTGATGAGTGATAAAAACACTTTTTATTTTTTTGCTCCATAACCCAAAGCGACTATCGGAAATAACCACATCAATATTTTTTTCTGATATGATTTTTTTTATATTAAGATGTTCCTTATAAATTACCCAAAATAGTTTGGGAAGGGAAAAAAGTATTTTTAATACCATTGTACCTTTAGCAGGGTACTCAATATCATAACCTTTCAAAACAATAAACTCCAGATCAGGAAATTCTTTTTTTAGTAATTCAAGCGGCCGGCCATCAGCCGCAATAATTATAGTGGCATTTTTTTGTAATAGACTGCGAATAATAGGAATGCATCGGGTGGCATGCCCTAAGCCCCAGTTAAGCGGACAAATCAGAATTCGTTTTTTAGAAAACATTAATGCTTATTTTTGTAAAGATACTTTTTTTACCGAAGAGGTGGATTGGTATATTCGTGTAGATTTGTCCCATAGCGACCCCTTCGGGGTAATTTGTAGATATGGCTAAAAGAAAATTAAAAAAATTCGCGGAAGTATCCTCTTTTGATAATTGTTTTTTTCTATCATTTGAAGATTCCAAAGCCAAAGGCTTGCCTTTAAAAGGGAAGTGGCATTCTGAGTATTTTAAAAATGATAATCCGATTGTATTAGAATTAGGTTGCGGAAAAGGTGAATATACAGTTGGTTTAGCGGAGCGTTATCCCGATAAAAATTTTATAGGTGTGGATATAAAAGGCAATCGTATCTGGACAGGTGCGAAAACTGCTGTGGAAAATAAAATGAATAATGTGGCTTTTGTGCGCACCCGCATCGACTTTATTGAAGCCTGTTTTGCAGATAATGAAGTAAATGAAATATGGATAACCTTTCCTGATCCACAGCCGCAAAAAACACGGGTTCGAAACAGGTTAACAAATGCAATATTCCTGAACCGGTATAAAAAAATATTGATAAATGATGGTATTATTAATCTCAAAACGGATAATGAATCATTTTATAACTATACACGTGAAGTAATTATTGAAAATAAATTAGAAGAGATAGATGCAACAAATGATCTATACGCAGATACGCATAAGCGAGATGAAGTATTAACATCCATAAAAACGTATTATGAAAAAAAGTTTTCAGATTTGGGGTTTAAGATCTGTTATTTAAAGTTTAAAGTATAATGCAACAACACGAAGATTTTTTTAAAAATGTATTTGAAGTGGTGCGGCTGATCCCCAAAGGCCGTGTAACCAGTTATGGCGCTATCGCTAAATACCTGGGCACTGCACGTTCATCCCGTATGGTAGGTTGGGCAATGAATGCTGCTCATTCTCAAAAAAAATATGTACCTGCTCACCGGGTGGTTAATCGTAATGGAGAGTTAACCGGTAAGCATCATTTTGAAACTCCTTTCATGATGAAAGAACTATTGGAAAAAGAAGGCGTCAAAGTAGTAAAGGACAAGATCAAAGATTTCAAGACCCTATTCTGGGATCCAATGAAAGAGCTTGAGCTTTAATCATGTATCGCCAACAAAGGAATATGTGTATGAAATGCCATTTTTTTGGTAGTCCCTTCCCTAAATATCCTTGAAAAAATATTGTGTTTGTGTGGTACCATCACCAGCAGATCCACATTGTGCAGTTCTATAAATTCATTGATCGCATGCACAGGATCATCGTCTTCAGGAAAATGTAAAGAGTGATTGATATCATCAAACATATTTACCAGCCTCACTCCTGAAACAGCTTTTTCAGTTGTTACTTTTTCTTCTACAGGATCCACAACATTTAATATTAATAATCTTGCTCCAAGTTCTTTAACAAAGGTTTTCATTTTTTTTAATGCAGACTCATCTTTTACTTCTTCAAAATCACAGGCAAAGGCAATCGTTTTAATGGGTTTGAATTTTGCATTTTTTGGAATGATCAATGTAGGACATTTAACCCCCTTGATAACGCCTATGGTATTACTTCCGATCAATAGTTCAGCTAATTTGTTTACCCCTGTTATACCCATTACCACCAGGTCAATATTCTTTTCCTTTATTGTTTCCCTTATTTCATCAATGATAAAGCCTGGTTTTACAATACATTCAATTGGGGCAATCAAACCATGTTTGCCGCGTAACTCCTGTTCGAATTCTTTTAAATTGAACAAGTTATCTTTTTCCAGGTCATCATACGATGGAATAATAACCGGAGCTTCCGTAGTAGCTATTGGAATGTGAAAAACATGCAATAATACCACCAGTGCATTGATGTGCTTGGCAAATTCAATAGCATAGTCTGCGGCATTTTTAGCCGTTTCTGAAAAATCAGTAGGAATTAAAATGGTTTTCATTTTCAAAAGTTTAGAAATATTAATTTTATATTTGTTACATGAAAAAGATATTTTTACTCATACTCATTTCCTCATTTGGAATGATGAGTTATGCTCAAACCAAATCAGACAAGATCGATCTGGATAATATTAAACGCTTCTATGACCGTTTAAAAAATTATAAAATAGACACAAAAACAGAGCTCGTATGGGAATATACGTATGAAGACACAACACAGATTCAATTGCAGAAACTGGGTGAAACTTTCGAAAAGGGGGGGCTGAAAATAGTAGAAATAGCACCTACCAAAAGATCGCCAAAAATATACTATTTAAAAGTATCCGAATTAAAGAAGTACCCTAAACCTGAAAATCTGAATGAAAGGGTAAAATCCTTGAATGAAGTAGCTTTGGTCCATAAAATTATGTCGCCTTACGCTGCAATGGGTGCTGAAAAGCCACAAAAAGAAGGGGGCATAGGGACTTATAAAAAAGTGGGAAAGCAGAAATAGCCTTATTTTTAATACCTTTGTCTCCCCAATGCATTCTAAAATTGGCACCGTAGTTCAATGGATAGAATAGAAGTTTCCTAAACTTTTGATGCAGGTTCGATTCCCGCCGGAGCCACACCCTTAGGTGGTAAGCCCTTGTGGAGCAAAGCTTTACAAGGGCTTAGTTTTTTGGCGTTTTCGTTTTCGTTTTCGGTTAGTCAAGCTTCAAAACCTAACTTTTCAAAAAAGTTCACTAGCTATTCTTTTTTCTCTTTCAACTAATATTCTCTGTTCCTCTATTGTGTGGCTGTAATTTTACTATATGACGATAAAAAAATCAGTCAATAATTTTATTCTTTTCATATTCTTATTTGGAAACATTGGATGTGCCACTTACAATACATTTCATTCTTCATATGATCACAATGTTGATTTCAGTAAATACAGGACCTTTGCATGGTTGCCTGATAGTGGGATGGCAGCCCGGAAAGACTCTTTCAGAAATACGGCTTATGACAATGATGTGATCCGAAACAATGTAAAAAATTACATTGTTCATGATTTAAGCCAAAGGGGGTTTCGTATAGAGGTTGACTCACCGGATGTGCTGGTTCAATTGGGTCTTCTCAATGAAAAAAAGGAACGTTATGTAGCTGATTATTATCCATATTATCGCCCTCCATATTATCCTTATTATTACCATAATCCGTTTTACCATCCTTTTTACTATCCATACTACGACCATTATACTTATTATGGATGGGGCTGTTATGATTTTTATTGTGGGTATACTCCTTCTATTTATAAAGAAACATATGTTAAAGGAACAGTTACTGTTAATATGTTTGACAGGAAACAGAAAAAATTAGTATGGACAGCAAGTGCGGAAGGGAACATTTATGATCCTTCTTACATTGAAAAGGATATTCATCCTGCTATTCAAAGAATTATGAAAAGTTTCCCGATAAAACTGATAGAAAAAGAAAAAGGCAGTGACCGGTATAATGATCTAAGTAAAAAATAATTACAAATTTTCCATAAAATATTCTGTGATCTTCTCAAACAAGTGCACTCTGTCTTTTCCTAATACATTATGCTCATGTCCTGGGTAAACAAAATAATCCACTTGTTTACCTTTGTCAACAGCGGCTTTTAAGTACATCAAACTGTGTTGCCAAACTACAACAGGATCTGCAGTTCCATGAATAAGTAACAATTTCCCTTGCAGGCTGTCAATATAATTTAAAAGGTTTGTTTCTTTATATCCTTCCGGATTTTCTTGTGGTGTATTCATGTAACGTTCCGTATACATCACTTCATAATAACTCCAGTCAATAACCGGTCCTCCTGCTACAGCGGCTTTAAAAATACCAGGATGATGTGTCATGATACTGGTGGTCATAAATCCCCCATAACTCCAACCCATTAGTCCCATACGATTCACATCTACATATTGTAAATTTTTTAAATAGTTGATCCCAACCAATTGGTCCTGCATTTCAAATTTTCCTGCATGTTGGAATATTGCCTGTTCAAATGCCAGTCCACGATTTTCACTTCCGTGATTATCCAAAGTAAATACCACAAAACCACGTTCAGCCATATACTGGAACCAAAGATCCCCTCCACCATTCCAGGTATTGTTGATCATTTGTGCCGTTGGACCACCATATACATACACAATTGTTGGATATTTTTTTGTTGAATCAAAATCAATTGGTTTAAATAGCCTGCAATACAGATCATCGCCATTCGCGCTTTTTAATTTGAAAATATTCAGTGCTCCCAGTTTGTGATCCTTCAAAGGGTTTTCCGATTGTTTAAGGACATGTAATTTTTTTCCTTTTGTAGAATAAACAGCAGCCTCTCTTGGAACTACAGTACTCTGAAAATTATCAAGTATGTAATTTCCGTTACTACTTAATAAGGTAGTATGCGTGCCTTCACCTGAAGTAATTCTTGTACTGATCCCTTTTTTAAGATCCACACTACAGAAATTGCGAGTGATAGCGCTTTCAATGGTAGAAGTATAAAAAGCTTTTTCACCTTTTGCATCAAAGCCTTCTAATTTTGTCACTACCCAATTCCCTTTAGTTAATTGTTTAATTAATTTGCCATTGATATCATACAAGTATAAATGGTTGTACCCATCGCGTTCTGATTGCCATACAAATTGATCTAGATGTTTTGGTACAAACACTAATGGGTTCATAGGCTGAACATATTTTTCATCTTTTTCTTCAAACAGCATTTTTTCTAAAAGCCCGGAGGCAACATTATAGGAGTTTAATTTCAAATGATTTTGTTCGCGGTTCAGTATAGCAATATAAATATGTTGCTCATCCGGGCTCCAGGCAATATTGGTTAAATATTGTTCTTTGGGTCCCCCTGTTTTTAAGAAAACTGTTTTACCTGTGCTTACATTGTAAATTCCAACTGTTACTTCATGACTTTTATCACCGGCCATGGGATATTTAATATTAACGTTGTTGGCAGGGCGAGTTGTCCAGTCGATGATAGGATAATCCGTTACCATCGTTTGGTCCATGCGGTAATATGCCAATAAATTCCCGTTTGGCGACCAGAAAGTTCCTTTCATTATTCCCCATTCTTCACGATGAACTGATTTGCCATTTATAATATTTTCGTCCGCATCGTTAGTAACAATCAGTTTTTCTTTTCCATCATACACAAACAAATTATTTTTTACAGTAAATGCCACATATCCTGTTTTGTCAGCAACGTCTTTGTTTTCGGCGCCATCACCAAAATCTCTTTCGCTTTCCACTACAGCAGTTTTTGAGTTTACAGTATAGGCCAATAATTTTTTCTCTGTTTCAAATGTAAATTGATCCGCATTTTTCCATTGCAATGTGGGAAATGTCCGGAGTCTTTTAAAATTAAGTTTCATAACAGCATCATTCAGTTCTTTCAAGGATACGATTGATTTTTGCGTATTACTTTGAGCAGTACCAAGGATCAACACTTCAGCACTGTCTTTTTTATCAACGTATGAAAAATTGTCGGTTCCTTTCACCCACATCAATTGTTTGAGCCGGGCAGGGGCAAGGGTGGTTCTTTGTTTGATGATGGCATCCTCCATGCTCAGGATCTTGGTTTGAGAACGAAGAGATAAAGCACTGATAAAAATCAGAACAGGAATTAAAAGATATTTTTTCATTTGGATAAAGAGTTAATAAAAATAAAAGCACATTTGACAGAAGTGCCAAATGTGCTTTAAAATTAATATTTATAATTCAATACTAGCTAATACTTGTTAAATCAATTAAATTGCCTTTTCAGGTTATACTATTACAGCTGCATATGAAAATACGGGCAGGAAAAATAACATCAGTAAAAGTAAATTACTGCAAACATTTATAGATTGTTGTTTTGTAGATTTTGTTTTCATGATTTTTGTTGGTTTTTAATAATATTAATTAATTTGATTGAACTTATTGAATGATGAGTTTTCCACTTGACATTACAGCGTTATCATTAATTACTGTATAAAAATAAATTCCATTACTGAGCTCGTCCCTTGAAACAACAGTTTCATCACGGCTTACCGAAACCATTTTTACCTGCCTTCCATAGGTGTCGTATATTTTTATTGCTGCGTTTTTTAAAGTTGTTTCGGATGAAATTTTTAATATAAAACTGGTATTGAATGGGTTTGGAAAAAGTGTTATTTGTTTCGTTAACACTTTATCATTAGATACCTCAGTTGGGACAATAGGAGCTGTTCTTATAAAGTAGAGATTACTTGACTGTCGTGGTAGCATTACAAAACCCTTTAGTGCAGGAACATAACTGAATCTGCGATTAATACCGGACCCCGGCACTACCACTGGTGTTACTGATCCGGGACCGAGTGTTAGGATACTTATGTCCCAAACGTTACCTGAATTTGGGGTGATCACATAAATGCGCCCGGTTCCGGTACCTTGTCCGCAATAGAAAAGAAAACGATCATTTTCAGGATCATAATCCATTGCAGAGTAAGTTGGTGAATCAGCCAAAAATTGCGTTAGTGCCGGACTGTTATTGAATGTCACATTGAGCTGTTGATTTCCGGAAAGGGGGATGCGTGAAGATTGAAGACCTAAGTTCAAACTGTAACCTTGTCCATCTCCGATTTGCAACGTAAATAATTGTCCTCGTTTAGTATCGTGTGCAACAGGAAAGCGGATAGCAGTATTTGTACGAGAGGTAATTGGGGTTGAATAAGTATCTGTGTTCGGATCCCAACGATTTAAACCCTGTGTCCATACAACACTACTATTGCTTTCACGTACAGCGCCGAAACCTCCCTGCACATTGCTCCATGTACCCGCCGGATCCCAAGTATTTGTTGTTGGGTTAAAACCGTCGACGGTTGGATAATTCCAGGCATTGGGCCAGGTCCCATATAAACCGAACATCATAACCCGGTTCACTGCGGGAACCCATAGATTGTACTGGTAAATATGCCTGGAAGAAGGGTTCCCATCCGCATAGTGACTCACATCATAAGATACACCGCTGAAGGGAGTAGGAGCACAGCGCAGTATCCATTTTGGAGCATTGTCGGCAAGCTTAATGGAAACGACACGATTATCATAAGAATCGGAGTGGCCGCCACTTGCAGCAAAGAATAGTTGGCTGCTATCCTCACGGATTGCCCACCCTCCCCAGGCATCAACAGCTGCGCCACCACCACCACTGGTATTAGGAATTTCGAACCATTCATTTAATGGTTTTCCATTCAGCCATGTTGGTATAGTTTGAGCAATTCCAAATAAATTGGAAATCATTATCAATATTAATATCGCATGTAGTTTTGATATAAATTTTTTCATGATTTTGTTTTTTGAAAAATTTGATTTGTGCTAAACACTTATTTATCTGTCTTCTAATTTTATTAATTGTTTAACAGTCAATCTATTCGAAGTTTGAACTTGTAAAAAGTAAACACCACTTACTTCTCCTTCAAGACTGATAATACTTTCCGAATAAGAGTTTGTTTTAGTTAAAGTTTCTTGTTTAACAATTTGTCCGAGTGCGTTTTTTACAGAAATAATTACTTCTCCGGTATAATTTGAATTTAAAGCAACATAAAAAGTAGTAGCAGACGGATTTGGAAATACAGTTACCTGTTCAGTTGATGATTCATTGTCAGCCACTTCGGTTGGAACAATAGGAGCAGTTCTAATAAAGCAGAGATTGCTTGATTGTTGTGGCAACATTACGAAACCTTTAAGTGCCGGAATGTAGCTGAATCTGCGATTAATACCGGAGCCGGGTACTACCACCGGTGTTATAGACCCCGGGCCGAGTTGCAGGATGCTTATGTCCCAAACATTTCCTGAATTTGGAGTGATTACATAAATACGTCCGGATGCATTGTCTTGTCCGCAATAGAAAAGAAAGCGATCGTTATCAGGATCATAATCCATTGCTGAATAAGTTTGTGCTTCCGCTTCAAATTGTGTTTTTGCTGTGCTATTATTGAATGTTATTGCAAACTGCTGATTGCCTGTAATAGGAATACGCGAAGCCTGGATCCCTGATGACAGATCATAACCTTGCCCGTCTCCGATTTGTAATGTGAACAGCTGTCCGCGTTTAGTATCATGAGCAACGGGGAACATTATGAATGTATTGGTTCGGATAGTAATTGGAGTTGAGTAGGTATCTGTGTTTGGATCCCATCGTTTTAAATCCTGTGTCCATACAACACTGCTGTTGCTTTCACGTACAGCGCCGAAACCTCCCTGCACATTGCTCCAGGTACCAGCCGGGTCCCAGGTATTTGTGGTTGGGTTAAAACCATCTACGGTAAAGTACTGCCAAGCGTTGGGATATGTATAGTTTAAGCCAAACATCATCACCCTGTTGACCGCAGGCACCCAAAGATTGCCTTGGTAAATATGTCTAGCACCGGGTTTCCCATCTGAGTAATAAGCAGCATCGTTGATTACATTACTAAAAGGAGATGATGCACTGCGTAATATCCATGTTGGTGCATTATCAGTAAGACGAATGGAAACAACCCGATTGTCCCAGCTATCACCATGACCACCGCTTGCAGCAAAGTACAGTTCGCTCGAATCTTCACGTGGAGCCCATCCTCCCCAGGCATCTACCACTGCACCAGCGGCACCGCTTGTATTGGGGATTTCGAACCATTCATTCAGCGGCTTGCCATTCATCCATGTGGGGATTGTAGTTTGTGCAACCCCAACTACATTGGAGAATATTAAAAAAACAAATAGAGTTGATATAAATTTTTTCATGGTTTGATTATGTTAAATATTTAGTCGTTTAGTTTTATTAGTTGTTGAACAATTAATTCATTTACAGTTTGTACATGTAAAAAATAAATTCCTCTTGCTTCTCCTTCAAGAGTAAGCTCCCTTTGCAGATATTGGTTTGTTTTAGTGAGGTTTTCCTGTTTAATAATTTGTCCCAGTGTATTTTTTACAGAAATAATTACCTCCCCCGTATATTCTGAATCTAAATGGATATTAAAAATGCCGGCAGATGGATTGGGAAATATTAATAATTGTCCAGATAATATTTCATTGTCAGAAACGGAAGTAGTGATATCATCATCTCCCCACTTAGGTAATGGACGACCTTCCATAATAGCGCCCATATCAGGAGCAAGGCCATTGAATTGATCGGTGATGTTGGGAATAATAACTCCTGTGTTTTTAGGGCTTGAACCGGGCAACAGACTTGGGATTGGTTTGGAAGTGAATTCTGTAAGGTGATCATTACCAAGTGTAATGGTTGGTACAAAAGGATTGTTGACCGTCATCACATCGTGTTTATGTCGCAGTGAGTCAGTTCCAAATAAAGGAGCTGTTTTTGTTTGATTTATGCCTGTTATTGCAGCGCTCATTGTTCCATACGATGCGCCTGATGTCGACCACCAAACTTGTCCTTCAGGGAACCATGCATTATAAGTAAAATCAATAGGAGAATTTCCGGAAGATTCGATCGCTAAAAAGTTTCCGGAGGACCCGCGATAGATAAGAATGTTGTTCCTATATGACCAGTTACGAAGTGAGCCATTATTGAATTGAACCCATCCCCAGCCGGTAGAGCCTTCAGTTCTCACGATGGTATTGTTATAAATTAAAAACCCACTCTGATCACTGTTCAATTTAAAAGGTCCTCGAATGGTATTGATACAAATATTTCTGAAACAATAAAGCGGGCCGCCCCAAAGTGGATCAAGAGAAAGAAGTGTTCCACAATTGGTAATATAATTATCATAAAAGGCCATGTTGCGTGTACCATAATCCGCTTCAAAAGCATCATCTCCTGTCATGGTGATCTTATTACGGTAATAATATACTCCCGAAGAATGTGTTCCACTCATCACAGCAAAGCAATCACCAAAACCATGTAACGTATTTTCAAACGCAACATTTCCTTGTCCCGGTAAACAAATTCCATCATCGTTCCAGGTTAAATTGGTGCCGATAAAAGCATTTGTCCACACATTGTTACCTTTCATATTTATATGATATACAAGAATAGAGTATACTCTCTCCCATGCCTTTATACCCACATCAACTCCAACCATGTCCATGTTGCGTAATGTAATATTTTCCTGCACGGCGCCATCCCAAAATGAAACACCCGTTGAGCTTGCATTTGTTCCCGAATCGGTTCCTGAGCCTTCGATAGTAAGATTTTCAATAACAATGTGCGAAGTATTTACAAGTTGAAGAATAAGATCATTCACATCTTTAATAATTACTCCCTTTCTGGAAACGCCTCTGATATAAATGGGTTGAGATGCGGTACCGGAAACATTTAAATAAAGTCCGTTCACATTATAAGTGCCGGCAGAAAGTTCAAGTACATCACCCGGAATCAAATTGTTAAATACAGTTTGCAAATTATTCGAAGGTGTAGCTGTTTTTGTAGCTGCGGAGGAGCTAGCCGGTAATGCTCTTGTAGTAGTGGTTAATACATGAACTTTATTGGATTGTCCGGGTTCCACAAGAGTAAGTTCCACATTATAAGTAGTTCCGGGTATAAGATCGAAGATGGATCCGGCAAAGGCATCAACAGGAGTTGTTGGCGCTCCTGTATCACACCATTCAGGATGAATACGCAGGAGCGGGTGCCCCGTTTGCCATACAACATCGGAGCTTTTTTTATAACGGATCATTACTTTACTGTCCATGGACAAAGTCCTGTTTACAGGAAGATGCAGACCGATCTGTTCGGGGGTGGCCTTTTCATAGTTAAGATCAAGTGCATCAATTGCGCCAATCTGGGCAATAACAACAGAATTGATTTTTAATAGAAGAATTAGAAGCAGGGTCCGGTTAATCATTTTCTTTGTCATTTTCGAATTAAATTATTTTTAAAATTATACTTCAGAAGCTTTTTGCGTAGAAACAAAATTAGAGGGATATACTAAGGCATTCAATTTTAAATTTATTTATTATTAATTATCCATTTTTATTTTTTTCAATAAAAAATCCTATATTTATTGATATTTATTGAATTATTATTAATTATCCAAATCAAATTATTTTTATAAATGACACCCAGAAATGATCTTTTTTTACTGATAAAAACCCTAAACAAAAACGAAAAACGCTATTTCAGGCTTTTTGCTTCCAGGCATGTGGTTGGTGAGAAAAACACATATTTGAAACTTTTTGATGCCATACTTCAGCAAAAAGAATATGATGAGAAGCAGATTAAAGAGATTTTCAAAAAGAAACAAATGGGAAAAAATTTAGCAGTTGAAAAAAGCAGGCTGTATGGTTTGGTATTAAAAAGCCTATCTGATTTTCATTCCGGAATTTCTGTTGAAGCAAAATTAAGAGACCAGATGCAACAGATAGAAGTGCTTTTCGAAAAGGGTTTGTTTGAGCAAGCGGTGAGATTGATAAAGAAAGCAAAAAAACTGGCTAAAGAAACCTATAAGCATCTTTATTTGCTTGAATTACAACGTTGGGAAAAAAGATTGATCGCGATCAATCAATATCAATCAGATGTTGACAATAAGGTGAATATTATTTATAAAGAGGCATTTGAATGGACGGGGAGATACCAGAAATTACTCCACATCGAGCAAGCATACTATAAGGTACTGGGATTCCATCAAACAGAAAGTAAAGTGCGTAAGAAAAAAGAATCGTTAAAATTGAAGCAAACAGTTGAAGGAATACAAGAAAAAATCAAGGGAGATGACCTGGATCCTATCCAGGAAATATATTATTATGGCATGTTGTCTGATTACTATAGTCTTTCGGGGAATTTCACCAAATCATATGAATACCAGTATAAACAAGTTGCTCTAAATACCAGAAAACCAGCCGACAGTTCTGAACTTCATACTTACGTTTCCCGCCTGAATAATCTGGCCATTGTACAATCTGAATTACATAAATATAAAGAAGCAGCGGAAACATGTAATAAAGTGAGGCAATTAGGGGCTTTGACGATCGCACAAAAATCTTCCCGTGTACAGACAACAATTTTTATTTCTTATATTATTGAACTTGGAATGTATATAACTATTGGAGATTTTGAAAAAGGACTGTTAGTTGTAAAATCTATACAAAAAGAATTTGAAAAGTTCAAAACCAAACTTGGGCCTTCCTTCATTTTTACTTTCTGGTATGAATTTGCTCTCATCTATTTTGGTGTGGGAGATTATAAACAATCATTAATATGGCTTAATAAAATAACCGATCATTCTGAACAAAATGTCCGTTTAGACCTTCAAAATTTTGCAAGAATATTAAAACTTATTGTCCATTATGAATTAGGTAATGAACTACAACTACCTTATTATGTTAAGTCGGTTTCCCGGTATCTTCTTAAAGGACAACGCCTGTTTAAATTTGAAACACTGGTGCTGGAATATATCCGTAAAAAAATGCCTAAAATAAATTCTGCAAAAGATCTTAAGTCCGCCTTTAAGGAATTAAAAGAAAAGATGCTCATTCTTAAAAAGGATAAACATGAAAAACGCGCATTTGACTATTTTGATTTTATCTCCTGGCTGGAAAGTAAAATTGAAAAACGTCCTTTTGCAGAAGTAGTGAAAGAGAATGCAAAAATTAATCTGAGTTAAACTATTTTATAATAGATCCGTTCTGTGTATTTGCTACAGTAGGTGAAACAAAACTCAATTCACCTTTACTATTCTCCGCCATTAAAATCATTCCTTGGCTGTCAATACCTTTTATTTTTCGCGGAGCAAGATTCGCTAAAATAGAAACCTGTTGGCCAATGATATCTTCTGGTTTATAATAAACAGCAATTCCTGATACAACAGTGCGTTTATCAAGTCCTGTATCAATTAATAATTTCATCAGCTTATCTGTTTTTGGAACACGCTCTGCTTCCAAAATAGTTCCAACACGGATATCCATTTTTGCAAACTCATCAAATGTGATATCCGGTTTCGCAGGTTGAATTGTTGTTTGAATGTTTTCCTCGTTCATTTTTTTCGAATCGGCTAATTTTTGAATTTGTGCATTAATATTTTCGTCTTCAATTTTATCAAATAACAATCCGGCTGTGTTGATTTGGTGGCCGGCTGATAATAGATCCGTGCGAGTTGCTTTATCCCATGTTAACCCTGTTTTCAAATTAAGCATTGCACTTAATTTTTTTGCAGTAAAAGGTAAAAACGGTTCCATTAATACTGTAAGGTTTGCACAAATTTGTAATGATATATTCATTACTGTTTGCACCCGTACAGCATCTGTTTTTATTACTGTCCAGGGTTCATTGTCTGCTAAATACTTGTTTCCTGCACGTGCTAAGTTCATGAATTCTGCCAATGCTTCCCGGAAACGGTATTGTTCAATGCTTGCAGCAATTTTTGCAGGAAACTTAGTTATCGCTTCTAATAATAACAAATCACTTTGTGTATACTCAGCTGGTACTGGAACCTTTCCCTCATAATATTTATGTGTCAGTACCAGAGTACGGTTCACAAAATTTCCAAGGATGGCAACAAGTTCCGAATTATTTTTTTGCTGAAAATCTTTCCAGGTAAAATCATTATCCTTTGTTTCAGGAGCATTTGCACAAAGTGTATAACGCAATACATCCTGTTTATCTTTAAATTCCAGTAAATACTCATGCAGCCACACGGCCCAATTGCGGGAAGTAGAAATTTTATCGCCTTCTAAGTTTAAAAATTCATTGGCCGGAACATTCTCGGGTAAAATGTAAGAACCTTCTGCCATCAACATTGCAGGAAAAATAATGCAGTGGAAAACGATATTGTCTTTACCAATAAAGTGAACCAGTTTTGTGTCTTTACTTTTCCAATATAATTCCCAGTCTTGTGTCTTGTGTCTTGTGTCTTGTTTCTGGAATAATTCTTTCGTAGCAGAGATATACCCAATTGGTGCATCAAACCATACATACAATACTTTTCCTTCTGCTTCCGGCACCGGCACTTTTACTCCCCAGTCCAGGTCGCGCGTCATGGCACGGGGCTGCAAACCTGCATTCAGCCAGCTTTTACATTGTCCGAATACATTTGTTTTCCACTCTTTATGTGAATCAACATATTTTTCAATATCTGGCTGCATTTTATCCAAGGGCAGGAACCAGTTCTTTGTTTTTTTCAAAACGGGTTTTTCTCCTGATAAAGTTGATTTAGGATTGATAAGATCCGTTGGATTTAAGGTGCTGCCGCATTTTTCGCACTGGTCGCCATAGGCATTATCGTTATTGCATTTCGGACAGGTACCTATAATGTACCTGTCAGCTAAAAACTGGTTTGCTTTTTCATCAAAATATTGTTCTGTCACTTCTTCTTTAAATACATCTTTATCATAAAGCGTCTTAAAAAATTCAGAAGCAGTATCATGATGTATTTTAGATGATGTTCTTGAATAAATGTCAAATGAAATACCAAATTCCTTAAAAGAATCGCCCATCATCTTATGGTATTTATCCACTACCTGTTGAGGAGTAACTCCTTCTTTCTTTGCTTTGATGGTAATGGGTACACCGTGTTCATCAGATCCACAAATAAATTTAACATCTTCCCCTTTTGAACGAAGGTATCGCACATAAATATCAGCTGGAATATAACAACCCGCTAAATGTCCGATGTGAACAGGTCCATTGGCATAAGGTAATGCGGCGGTAACGAGGTGTCTTTTAAAGTTCATTTCTACGAATACAATCTTGGCGAATTACGAATAAAAAAAGATCTCAGATCTTATATCTCAATACTCAAATCTAAAAATTCGTAAATTGCGTTCAAAGATAATCATTCCCTACTAAAAATGACCAAACCAGCATATCTTAAAAAAGGTGATAAGATCGGTATTGTAGCTACTGCACGAAAAGTTTCTAAACAGGAAATGCAGCCTGCCATTGATATCTTTAAAAGCTGGGGATTGCAAGTGGTATTAGGGAAAAATTTGTTTAAATCAGACAATCAATTTTCCGGAACTGATGAACAACGTGCTGCTG
The DNA here is from genome assembly GCA_052389695.1 of Bacteroidota bacterium. Classification (GTDB taxonomy): domain Bacteria; phylum Bacteroidota; class Bacteroidia; order 2-12-FULL-35-15; family 2-12-FULL-35-15; genus 2-12-FULL-35-15. Next base: position 39,283 of record JBQTHQ010000058.1, read on the forward strand.
ATCTTCAAGCCATGCTGGATGACACTTCTATAAAAGCTATTATCAGCGCAAGGGGTGGTTACGGAACAATACGCATTATTGACAAAATTGATTTTAACAAATTCAAAAAAAATCCCAAGTGGATCATTGGTTATAGTGACATCACCGTTTTACATTCACATATTCACAACATGGGCATTGAAACTATTCATGCTACGATGCCCATTAACTTTACGAAGAATAAAGAAGCGACAGAAACCTTACGTAAAGCCTTATTCGGTGAGAAATTAGTTTATGATATCAAATCCCATCCTCTGAACAGAAAAGGAGAAGCAAAAGCAGAACTGGTTGGTGGCAATCTTTCATTGTTATATGCTTTAACAGGAAGTATTTCTGATAGTGATACCAAAGGAAAATTTTTATTCATTGAAGACCTGGATGAATATTTATATCACATCGACCGCATGATGCAGAACCTGAAACGTTCCGGAAAATTAAAACATCTGAAAGGTTTAATAGTAGGAGGGATGACGGATATGAAAGACAATGCCGTTCCTTTTGGTAAAACCCCTGAAGAAATAATTTCAGATGCTGTAAAAGAATATAAATATCCTGTTTGTTTTAATTTTCCTGCGGGACATGTGGATAGGAATTTGGCTTTGATATTTGGAAGACAAGTAAAACTGAATGTTAGGAAAGATACCCGCTTAACATTTTGATTTTTTATTTCGCGTTTCTTTTTTGTTCCAGCGCGGGTAAATCTTTTTTGTATTGTTCAAGGTCCCATTTTATCTGCCAATGCTTCACATAATCAGCTAATGGCGGAAGTCCAACTGCAGCACGCCTTTTATCCACATTGTCAGGATCCTCTAAAGGTCGTACGTAATACTGTTGTGTTTCTGAATTCATTCCAATCTGGCTACCATATATTTGTTTTTTCCCTTGTCCCAGAGCAACTCTGTCTTCCAGCAAAGCTAAACTACTATTTGCTGCCTTACCATTTTTAACCGCTTCACGCATCATTGGCAAATATTTTTCCTGCGTTGCCTTATCAGAGTGCTGAATAACCAAAAACAGGGTTGAATTTCCCTGGCTGCCTATTACATCAGAACCTAACCATCCATACTTATCGAGAATAGCTTTTACTTTTACTAAATTGATTGAATCATTTTTGTTAATAATTGTCCAATGTGCCTTTACCTCCTTTGAGTTCGGATCAAAAAACTTCTTTTCAATATCATCCAGTTGACGCCTGTATTGCTGATCACCATAATAAATTGTATCCAATTGATCTACCAGTGCTCTATTTAAAAATATTTCAGCCTTATACTTATTCATTTTTACTATTTCCAGTAAGGATTTCCATCTATCATCCTTATGAAGTGATACTAAATTTGGATCGGTGGTAACATGATAATAATCTTTATAGTTTGCTTTTGTTGCAATTCTGTTAAGCTGAAAAAATGCACTATCTGGATAATTGGCAAGCGCCCAGGAACAAGCTGCATTATATCTGTCATCAGGGATACCCTTCCAACCGATTGTTTTAAAAGCTTTTGAATATGTTATAGCAGAATTTTTATAGTCTTTTTCCTGATAAAGTGAATCGGCTTGTTTAATAAAGTGGTAATATTTCTCTGGTAGCTGTTGTGCAAATGAGAAAATTACAGAAACAATAAGAATAAAAAATGATATTGTCTTTTTCATTTATGCTATTCAAACAAAACGCCCATCCTTTTCAGAACGGGCGTTAAAATTTAATTTATTATTCATTAATAGAACTTCAACAAATGCTCTTTCACATCTGCAGTTTCTTTTAATGCTTCATACACTTCATAATCAACACGTGGTTGTAATGAATTGATGCCTGTTAACTGCTGTGTTTTATAATCCTTTTGAGCCGGAGCTTCAGTCACTTGTTCAACATACGCAACAAATACAGCTTCTCTGCCTTTTAATGGCTTACTCAATGTTTTTGCTTTTTGTACGGAGATGGCGCCAATTACACCCGGTTCATCTGATGTACCCGGAAGTGCATTAGTAGTATAATTTACATTTTCAGCTCTGTCAACAGATAAATTTAATTTAGAACCCAATGCGCTGATATCAGTTGTGCCTGTCATTGCTGTGCTCAATTCTTTTGTGAACTGTTCCGCTTTTTTCTCTTTTATTACACTTGTTGTTACAGCATCTTTCACTTGCTCAAGAGGTGCAATGCCTTTTTCTTTTACTTCAGTCAAAGAAGCGACAATGAATTTATTTCCAAATTCCATTGGCTGGGATATTGCGCCTTTTTTGTTTTCATAAGCCCAGCGGATCAATGGGCGAGGTGATTCGATACCGGGAATAGTACGATCATTTTCCTTGATATTATCTGCAATACGTTTATTTAATTTACTATCAATAACTGCCTGTTGGAATAATTCATTGGTGGTATTTTTTCCTGCAAATTCGCTTGCCTGAAGAAACACGGCCTGCATAGTTTTGCTGCTAGGCTCTATTTTTTTATCAATGGTTGCAACCTGAATTTTTTTCTGAGCGCCTTTTGTATCCAGCACCTCCATAATATGATAACCGTAATTCGATTCAATTACTGATAGTTCTCCTTTTTTACCATCAAGACCGGCATTTTTAAACGGTTCTACAAATGAGCTATTGGAATTTAACCAGCCATAATCTCCGCCTTTACCGGGGTAATCTTCGCCTTCTTTTTTATTGTCAGGCATTTTTTTGCCTCTGTCATCTGAAAATTTGTCCACAAACTCAGTAAATTTTGCGCCTTTTTTCAACAGCGTCAATAAACTATCCGCCATTTTTTTTGCTTCTTCTTTTGTTCGTGTGATATCAGGCGATGCTCCGGAATCCTTATAAGCAATCAATATGTGTCGCACTTTAGCTGAATCTGCAGAAGTTTTTGCAGTGATAAGTTTTGATGCTTTATATGCTCCATTCTCCATATAAGGTCCAATAACAGTACCAACTTCAGCTTTGAACATAAGCGTATCAATTTCCGGGGATAATGTTCCGGGAGTATGAAAGCTCATATCAAAAAGACGCGAATCTGCTTCTGCAACTACAAAGGCGGAATCTTCACTTAATTTTCTGGGAGTTTTAAAATCCTCAGCGATACTTTTCATGCTCTTTTTTATTTCATCCATATCTTCAACTGATGGATTAATATCAAAAGCTACATATTCCACTTTTCGTGATGCTTCCTGTTTGAATTGATTTTGGTTTGCATTGTAATAGGTTTGTAACTCAGCATCCGTTACCTGGATAGTGCTATCAGGAACAGTGCGGTAGTTTTTAGTAATGTATCTTACAATTGCATTTTGATTTTGAGCTATATAATCGCGTTTTGCATTTACAGTGGTAACATACAATCCTTTTTTGATCAGGTTATTGTATTTTTCAATGGTACGCACTTTACGTACATAATCTTCCAATTGCGCCCATTGTGTTTCCTGCTCATCAGTCATTGCCTGCGTAAATGCACGGATCTTAGCCGGACTAGGCTCTCCTGTAACATCATCGGCAAAAGTAGAGACAACTTTTCCTGTTTGAGGATCGCTTAGGTTACGTAACAATGCCTGGTGCGGATGATCGATCATTAAGTCTACCAGCTCATCATCAGAAACAGCAATGCCCAGCTTTTCATACTCTTTATTCATTACTTCTTCATTAATGGTTTGGTTCCATACACGTTGGATCACATCATTAATTTCATTTTCATCCAGAGTGGTTTTTTGCTGGTTACGCTTTTCATTCTCAAGTGCGTCCTGCACTTTTACATTAAATACCCTGTAATCAATGGTTTTTCCACCTATTTCACCCACAACGGTATCGGCCCCTCCAAAAAGGGTAGAACCACCTTCAAACAGGCCTGTTAGTACAAACGCCAATAATGCCAAACCTACTATTGCTACAAGTAAGCCGGAACGTTTACGTAAATTTTCTAAAACACTCATTTTCTGTTTTTTTAATTAAGGGTGCAAATATAAGATTGTTAGGCAAATAGTGAAAGTTTTTAGTCCTTCTTTTCTTTTTAAATTCAAAGTTTTTCACCACAGAGGCACAGAGAACACTTAGATTCACAGAGTTGCTCCGTGTTTCTCTGTGTAATCCATGTCTCCGTGGTAATTTGGTGGTGGTAGTGCTTTTACTTCTCTTCTTTTAACACCTTCAATTTCACCGTTTCAATACGGGTGCGGGTAACCGACAGGATTGTAAATAAAAAGTCATCAATTCGTATTTCTTCGTTAATGTAAGGGATACTTTCATGATAATGCATAATTAACCCGCTGAGGGTCTCAAAATTATCCAGGATAGGAAGTTGAAGGTTATAGATATGATTGATATAATCAGTTTCCAGTCGTGCAGAAAAAATGTATTCGTTTTCATTTATCTTTTTTTCGATCATTTCTTCCTTATCATGCTCATCTTCTATTTCTCCAAAGATCTCTTCCATTACATCTTCCATTGTCAACATTCCTGAAGTTCCGCCAAATTCATCCACCACCACTGCAATACTCTTATGTTGTTGGATAAATACGGTCAATACTTCACTTGCCGGCATTGATTCAGGTACAATACTCACCGGTAAAAGAATACTGCGGATACTTTCAGGCGCTTTAAATAATTCTTTGGAATAAACATATCCGATAATATTATCAATACTTTGCGAATAAATTAAAATTTTTGAAAGCCGGGTCTGAATAAATTTTTGTTTTAATTCTTCTATACTTTTTTCTACATCCATCGCTATTATTTCTGTACGTGGAATCATACATTCCCTTGCTTTTACACTTGAAAAATCCAATGCGTTCTGAAATATTTGTATCTCATGGTCCATTCCCGTCTTTTTTTCAACCGTGGATGTTCCTTCACGCAAATAATTATCCAGATCGATCATTGTAAAAGCGGTATTTTCTTTTTCAATTTTTACTCTGAATATTTTTTTAAGGATGAACTCTGAAATTCCAATGGTAAACATCACAAAAGGATAAAGCAGTCCATATACAATGGTAAGGGGGAAGGCGAACAGGTTAAGCGTCCGGTTAGAATTTATCCGGAAAATATTTTTTGGTAAAAATTCAGCAACTACTAAAATGATCAGTGTAGAAAGAAGAGTAGCAATGAATAGGATCAAAATTTCAGATGATATGAAGGGGTGAAGCAGTTTTTTAAATTCCTCATCCATGTAAATACTGAATATTACCAGGGCGATATTATTCCCCACCATCATGGTTCCTAAATAACGGGTAGGATATTTATTAAAATAGGAAAGAATCTTTGCTGAAAGGTTCCCTTGTTTACTTTCTAACTCGATCCGTAATTTATTGGAGGTAATGAAGGCAATTTCCAGCCCCGAAAAAAAAGCAGAAGCGACCAATGCAATTAAAATGATGACGGAACTTTCCACGAATTATTTTTTTTCTTGTTGTTTTTGTGCAGCTTCGAATTTTTTACGCTGACGTTTACGCACTGCGTACATAAGTCCGCAAACAAATGTAAATGCCAGAAAGTAAATGGCACCACGATTATCTTTCATCACAATGTTATAAGCACACATTACCACACCGATGCAGCCCATTACTAGCCAGATGATCTCTAATATTCTAAATGTTTTATTCATACTATGGTTGATAGTTAGTTGTTTGTTGTTGGTTGTTAGCCCTTCATCACTTATAACTTATTACTTACTACTTAAAACTTTATTGTTCTTTCAAACTTATTGATCCTTTTACATTTTTTATTTCATATTCTGAAAAATCCTGGTTGGCTTCCAATCCATCGCCCCAAATTACTTCATCTTTTGTAGTGATCTTTACAAACTGATCAGTATATATTTTTTTTGTAACAGCATTCCATATGAGGTGCTCTGTGTTCAATTTCTCACCTTTTTCATTGATCACCACTACATTTCTTTTTGCCTCCATGTGTTCCATTCCATTCCCATTATCGAAACCTATCCCGTAATGTGCGGTGAGTTTGGTTTGTTCCTCCCGTTTTTCATTGTAAAATATCACTTCCATTCCTTTGGGCATTATCATGTATGCTTTTTTACCGATATAACGGTCGAGCTGAACTGCACTAAGCTTTGCTCTAACCTGTGCAGAGTCGCTGTATATGATCTCAACATTTTTTCCTGATTCGGCAGGCAGTTTTTTTTCGCTTTCCGGAGAAATGGAGTAGGCCTCTGCAATATCATTTTCACAGGCAGTAAAACAGATACTTAAAAAAGATATAAATAGAAAGAAAGTTTTTACAAAATTCATCATGAATGATGTAAAATTAATCAAATTTAGGTTTCACAAACCATCTGTCGTTGATGGTAAAGCCAATGGTTACTTTGAAGAAATTCTCACGAATAAGCCCATTCGTGGTAGTACCGCGCTGACCGATTTCCGCGCCAATATTAACCATTGAAAAAGTTTGTAATAAATAGTTTCTTCCTACCGGAAATCCAATACCAATGCTTCCTGCATATTCAGTTAAAGGAGTATTTTTTAATTCCAATGCGGTTTTTGCATAACGCCCGCCTATGCGGTAATTTATTCGTGACAGGTACTTATTTGATTTAGCATTGGGTACATATTGAGCGCCTAATGAAACACGCATACTGTTCTTTAATCCCTGCGTTTCATTAAATGCTTTGTAGCTGCTCCAGTTCTGTATAGCAAAATCAGCCGCAACGATCCATTTATCGCCTTTTTTTAATCCTAAACCAAAACCAAATGATAAAGGCAAAGTAATCTCGCCTCTGGTGTTTTGGGTATTTTCAATGGTATCTTTTACCACTTCAAAACCGGAAGCGGTATTAAAATAACTATACGATAAGCTGTCAACCCTGGCTTTGACATTGGTTTGCGCGGCAAAAGTAATACCCGCCAGTATTTTCACTTTTTCTTTCAGATCACGCCCTTTCAAAGAATCGATCGAATAAGCATATTGCGCTCCATAATCAAAATAGAGATCAGAAACACGCGTAGTTGTTTTTGCACGGGTATTAAATGAATTGCTGCTTCCCGGGAAAATAGAACGTCTTGAATTTTCAAAATTTCCAAACAGGTAAGAAGCAGTAGCACCCAATGAAAATCCTTCCCAGGCTTTTTTATTTTTTAACTTTTTTATTGCCGCTAATGGTTTTATTCCATTCCCCAAATACAATTGGTTAACACCCCCTGTACCTTCATAGAGAAAATCAACCCTTCCAACATTTGAAATTTCCTGGTTATCAGATACTTTATAACCAACTGAGCTAAATGGTACCAGTCCTATACTTGCTCCCCAGTATTTTTTATAAAAAGGGAATGCAAGCGAAATATAGGCTAATGAAGCACTGTGGATTGTTTTCTGAGTACTTGCACTTTGTAATAGTACACGATTGTATTTTACCCCCAGTTCAGCTGTGGTTAAGCGCATGTTGGAAAAAGATGCAGGATTCCCTGTATTAATGAAAAAATAGGGAGTGGTATCATTTTGCATAGCGATGGAAGTACCACCCATTGCAAAATGTTGTCCGGTTCCTTTGCTTGTCAGGTCACCGATACCATACCGGGAGTAAGGAGAGCTGATTGCAGTTTGAGCGAAGGAAGTAGTAAGTATTAAGTTGTAAGTTATAAGTAAAAAAAATGAAAATGATATGTATTTCAATTTATTAACTCTTTTAGAGGACCCCATACTTACAACTTATGACTTACAACTTATTACTTAATAAAATTTCGTTCAATCCCTTCAGGATCAAATTTTGGTCTGCAAAGATGGGCTTTTTTAACCGCTTCTCAAAGAAATTAGTATCTCCTCCGGTCAGTACTATTTTTATATCCTTGTACTGCTGAATGTAACGTTCTATAATGCCATCCACTTCAGCTATTGCTCCTATTTCAACACCTGATAAAATACTTTCATTGGAGTTGGTTCCAATAAGGACATTAAAGTTCTCATCCGGTTCCAGTAACGGTAAACGCGAGGTAAAAGTATTCAGGGCTTTGAATCGCATTTGTAATCCCGGTGAAATGGCACCTCCAATGTATTCATTTTTATTGTTTACAAAATTGTATTTGATGCAGGTACCGGTATCAATTATTAATAGGTTTTTATTCGGAAAAAGAACATTGCCCCCAACCGCTGCAGCAAGCCTATCACTACCCAGCGTGTGGGCCGACTGGTATAAATTTTTTAAAGGAGTGGGCGTATCAGTATAAAATAATAGAACAGGAATTTCTTTTCTCAGTTGCTCTACAAACTCCGGACCGTCCACTACCGTACTTATAATGGCTTTGTTTACTGAATATTTTTTTAAAAGATCAGCAGAAAGTAATTGTTCCATGGATTCAAAAACAAAAAAGTGTTTTAATTCCTTTTGTTCAAATACCGCAGCTTTTACTCTTGTATTGCCAATGTCTATAACCAATTGCATATCACAAAACTACAAAATAAGCCATAGGAGGCTTAAATATTTTTTTGAGGGATAAAAATATTGTTTACATTTGCCCTCCCTCGCCCGAATGAACGAATTCATTCGTTCGGGCGGGCTATTAAAAGTGTTGGTGCCCTAGCTCAGTTGGTAGAGCAAAGGACTGAAAATCCTTGTGTCACTGGTTCGATCCCAGTGGGCACCACAAATCCTACTCTATAAAAGAGTGGGATTTTTTATTATGTACATTGTTTATGTTATTTACTCAAAAAGTGCCAAGGTTAAATATGTTGGTCATACCGAGGATATTGATCGAAGAATAAATGAGCACAACAATGGACTTCTAGGAAAATACACCAAAAATAAAG
>JBQTHQ010000059.1:0-3611 GCA_052389695.1 Bacteroidota bacterium
ATTCTAACTTCTCTTGGATGTAGTTCCCCCAGCCAAAATGATGCAGGTGTCACAGTTATCAGCGATCCTGATGGCATGCAGTATTGCTCTAATACACTCAGTCCAAAAATAACTTTAAAAAATTTTGGAACCAATACAATTACCAACGTTACTATAAATTATGGCGCGGGCAATTATTCAAACTCGCACTCCTGGGCGGGTTCACTTGCCTCGGGAGCAAGCACTACTGTTAGCTTAACGCCAATTACAGTAACTGATGGGGCCTATTCTTTTAAGGTAAAAACAAGTATGCCTAATGGATCCACAGACCCTGTATCTGCGAATGATAGTACAAGTTCTTCTTTACAAATATCCACTCTGGTAAAGGCGATTCCCTTTTCGGAAAGTTTTGAATCCACAGTTTTTCCACCTGCACAATGGAATTTAAATAATCCTGATAAAGGCATTACCTGGGCCCGCACTACATCCGCTGCCAAAATGGGTGTCGCATCCGCATGGATGGATACCTGGAATTATACAAACGGTCCAACCGATGAATTGATTTCTCCTTTAATAAATCTTACCACAGGTGCTTCGCTGCTTACATTCCAGGTAGCTTATACTTATTACACGCTGGATGGTTCAGAATCAGATACGCTGCAAGTGCTGATATCAACTGATTGCGGCAATACCTATACCAGCATTTACAAAAAAACGGGAGACCAGTTAAGAACTGCTCCGCCCTCGCAAGTTATTTTTGTTCCTACTGCAAACCAATGGCGAATGGAAAGTATATCCCTGTCTGCTTACACATCATGCCCAAATGCCCTGATCAAATTCCGTCATATCAGTGATTATGAAAATGATATGTACCTGGATGATATCAATATTTCATCCAGTACAAGTCTTGAAGAAAATTTCAATTCAGCATTTACTATTTATCCTAACCCGGGCAATGGAAACATCACTGTTAGTTTAGGAGAATTACAAGAGATTGGCAGCATTCAAATCACAAACATAATAGGACAAAACATTGAAAAAGCTCCGGTGATAGTTGCAAAAAATCTTTACACTTATGATTTATCAGATCTGCCTGCGGGGATTTATTTTGTAACCCTGTATTCAGATAAAGCATCAGCAATACAAAAACTGATTATTCAATAATACCAATACTTAGTTCCAAAGCAATAAGGCGCTGGACTATTACAGATACCGTATCGGTATAACAGCTTTCCGATATCATTTACAAGAGGGAAACGATAAAATATATCGTTTCCCTCATTTTTCCTATATTTGTTACGTCATTTAAAAATTTAAAAAAACGTAACATGAAAAAACTACTACTACTTTCTGCTTTTTGTATTTCTATTTTAGGAGCAAGCGCTCAAATAACAATCAATACTTCCGATGTTGCAGCCGTGAATAAAGTGTTTTTCCAGGCAACGGATACACTGCCTAGCATATCAATAGGCTCAGCTGGGGCAAGCCAAATATGGAACATGACCAATTTACAGAAACATATACAGGATACAATAACATTCCTGCCTTATAGCGCAGCGCCCAATCCAAAATTTTCAACATCTAATTTGGTAATAAAGATTGGCAATATGGCTCCTGCTTATCTTTATGCTGTCAACTCAACCGCTAGCTTAACTGCACTTGGCTATTCCGCGGTATTTGTCGGTCCTGTTACGATAAGCAATACACCTGCAGAAATAATAGCAAATTTCCCTTCTAATTTTGGTAACTCTTTTACCAGCAATTATAAAACATTCAGCCAACAATATTTTGGATTTTTTGGTGTAGACTCTATAAGAAATAGAGGATCTGTCAAGAAAACAGTACTGATCGATGCCTGGGGAAACATTACTACCCCCTTCTATTCAAATACTCCTGTGCTGCGTTTCAAAGAAACAAAAATTTCTTATGACACCACCGATTTACAAATTGCGGGGGTCTGGAATAATAATTATGAAAGGTCAGCCGATTCAACAACCACTTATTCCTGGTGGGCAAAAAATATTGGATTCCCTATTGTAACGGCAACTAAAGATTCTTCAAACACGGTTGTTTCCGTGGATTGGATTTCAGGAACAAGTGCCGTAGGAATAACTGAAAAAGTCCCAAGCTTTGGTGTAAATGTATATCCTAATCCGGCACAAAATGAAATTCATTTTAGTATTAATACGCCCATAGAAGCAATATCAATACAGGTATTTGATGTTACAGGACGTATGATCACTGAACATGCTGTTAAAAACGATATGTCAACGATCAATACTTCGCACTTTGCTGATGGGGTATATATTTATTCCATCATTGGAAAGGAAAATGTGGTTCTTGATCAGGGGAAATTTACTGTTTCGAAGTAATATTTTGACTCTTAAAAATTTTAAATACTACTGATAATAATAATCCTTAGAGCGATTGCAACTTTTTTAAGTTATTTGAATGAGTAAGAAATTTTTAAAATTATTTTTTATCCAAAACATTATTAAATACCTTTGACACATATAAACTATAAACCGTATTAAAATGAAAAAAATTATACTTTCAATTACTGCCATTGCATTATTAACAATGGGTGTTAAAGCACAAGCCCCCGATTTTGGATTTGATGCCTGGAGCAACGTAAGTTTCTTCACTGTTCAGGATCCAAATGGCTGGACGAGCCTTAATGTATTAAATGGAGCCGGTACCGGTACAGCACTTTCGGTTACTAAAGAAACAACAACTCATTTACATACCGGAGCCGCCTCCGCTGGTATTAAAACTGTTAAAGTTTTGGGCGCATCCATTCCTAACCCTTACAGACCGGGGAAAAATTTAGATACTGCAGGGATTCTTTCCGTAGGAAAAACCCAGATATCAGCTCCTTACATTATAACCGGGTACGGGTACGCACAACGCCCGACAGTTTTGTCATTTGCAAGCAAATATAATCCGGCAGGTGCAGGAGATTCCGCTTTTGTATTAGCCATATTAACAAAATGGAATGTCAATAAACGTGATACCATTGCAGGAGGAAAATATTCAACCGGTGTAAATACAACTACTTATTCAACAAATAGTTTAACGCTAACCTATAACCCGCTTTTTACAGGTGTCATTCCTGATTCAATGCGAATATTTATTTCATCCAGCGTTTTTGCCCATGATGGCGCTAAAATCGGAAGCACTTTTTATATTGATGCTTTAGCCTGGTCAAACTTTGTAGGAATTAATGATAGGGGAGTTATTGACCATAATGTATCTGTTTTCCCAAATCCTTCCAATGACCAGATCAATTTTAATTCTTCTGTGGATGCAAGTACTGTTGAGATAATGGATGTTACCGGACGTTTGGTTGGTTCTTATAAAATGATGGATAATAAAGTAGCGGTACAAACTACTTCTTTTGTTCGCGGTTCTTATTTATACAATGTATTAAATGACAACAAAGAAGTGATCAATAGAGGAAAATTTGAAGTGACGAAATAAATTTAAAATATTTAATTATTTAAAAACGCTCGTAGCAAATAGCTCCGGGCGTTTTTATTTTAAACAACAACATCAAGGGTTTAAAAACCATGAAGGTGTCTTTACCCAAAATAAAAACCAATTGGTACTTTTATAGCATGAATACAAAAAAT
>JBQTHQ010000060.1:0-20439 GCA_052389695.1 Bacteroidota bacterium
CTTTTTCTTGGTTTGATAATGACAGAAGGCTTTGCAGAGATTATGAATATTTAAGTGAATCAACCGAATCAATGATACAATTATCGGCCATAAAATTAATGTTGAACAAAATTTAAACAGGCTCTTAGTAGATTGAAAAAGTAGTTTTACCCGAAATATTTTATAAATTTAACCTTCTAAACGAAATTATTTTATGAAAGAAGGTTGGGTTAAGGAATATAAGATCGTTGTACCGGCAATCAGTACTGCGGGAGTATATTATTTTACGACAGATAGCGGAGTTCAGTATGAGGTACGTTTTGGGCGCAGACAGGATAATATTTTGCATGCAACTATTGTATTTGGTGTGATCAATGAGGAGTATGATGGAGAAGAATATACTGTAACCAATAAAGGTGAATTATACAGGGTAATGACCACCATTGTGCATGTGGTAAAAATGTTCATGAATGAACATCCTAAAATGACCGCTTATGAATTCACCGGGTTAGCCAAAGAAGATGAGCCGGAGGACAAACTGACTTCCCGCATTAACTTATACAAACGCTACTTGCCGCGTATTTTTGATGAGGAGTGGAAATTTGATTATTCAAGAGGCAATACCATTATTGTTACCCGTACAGTAAAATAATTGGTTTATTTTTTCTCTTTTTCTTTCTCCAGCTTTTCCTTCTCCAGAAGATCAATAAAGTTACCGAGCTGCTCTACGTCAATCCGTTTCGCTTTTATAACCTTATTTTCATCTAACAGATAAGTCACGGGAGTACTGTAAATATCATATATTTTTTTCGTTACTGCCCGGTTATATTGATCCGGTTCCTGAACATTGATCCAGTTCAGCTGGTGTTCACGGATAAATTTTTTCCATTTATCAGGACTATCTTCTGTTTCAATGGCATATACTTCTACCCCTTTTGCTTTTACTTTTTTATATAGTTCAGCTAGTTTTGGCATTTCTTTTTGGCAATGTCCGCAATCATGATCCCAAAAAACCAGGACCGTATATTTTGCCTTAACATCATACAATGAGATGCGTTTACCTGTTGAATCCACCATGCTTACAGGAGGAGCTTGTTTTCCCAGGAGCAATGGTTTTAATGTATATCCACGGTCCATCACTTTATAAGCCTGTGTGGAATCGATCCAGGTTACTTGTTTTGTAATATAATATTGTTCAACCATGTGTACAAATACAGCATCCATTCCCATGATCTTTGAACTTTCATATTTGAAGGTTAACCAGTTCACCAGGTATTTGAAGATCTCCGGATTAACACGGGCTTTTCCTATAACATAATCAGTTGAAATATTTATAGAGTCAGGTATCTGAGGCGTAAGGTTTTCCATATATTGATTTATCTTAGCATGGAAAATAGGAGTACGAAGCAAACGCTCATCGCTAAAATCAAGATAATCAAAAAAGTGGCTTTTGTAGTAACGGTATGCAAAAGTGGAATCCTTTCTGCCATTTGGCAATATCGGTGCTTCGGGTATTTCAACTTCCTGCATTGCTTTAAAGATCTGAGCTACAAATGTTTTTGGTTTAGTTTTTATAAAATTGAGCTTATAATCTTTTACTTCCCTATCGATCTTGTTTATTTTATCCTGTACAATCTTTGCAGAATCCTTATTGTTCTTTACTTTCTGAAACTGTTCTCGTAATGGCTCCACTTCTTTTTGTTTTGCCGCCATAAATGTTTGATAGTCAAAAAAGTGTTTATTCTCTTCGGACCCTTTTATCTTCATATACTTCACATACTCTACTGTATCGGTTTCAATGGTAAAATTTTGTCCGGCATCCATTACAAAATCAAAATATTTTTTATTAGGGGGAACAAATAGATAAATTCCCTGCGGCCATTTTTTAGTTCCTTTAAAAATTGCTTCGCCTTTGGCATTTACTTTTGCGGAATCCTGTATGTATGGTTTTTCCCCATAATAGTTAGCTAGTACGCAGGTTGAACCTTCTTTTAATCCTTTGGCAATAATTTTGATAGCGTATCCTTCATCAGGGGTTCCGCCAAAACAGTAAGAAGAGATTAAAATGCAAAAAAGGCTGATCGGTCTTGTAAAAAAGGATTTCATAGAAATAATTTGTTTTTTGTAAAGGTAAAATATTTTTTTGCTTTTCGATATATTATCAATTTTTACGCCAAAAATATGGCTTTATTCCTTAATTTTGATTGAACAATACACGTCATGTTTAAATACACATTTTATATAACCTTTTTTTTTATTTTATGTTATTTTCAGGGGTTTTCACAGGAAGACAAACCTAAAATGGATACGGCAAGTGTTGCCGAATCTTTTATTAAACTGGGTAATTTCAAGTGTGATTCGGCAGCGGCCCGGTTAAAAAATAAGGATCTAAAAGCTGCAAATAAATTTTATACAGAAGCAATTAAAGAGTATAAAAAAGCGGTAAAAGCCGATGAGAATTCCTTCGCAGCGCATTACCGTTTAGGCCATACTCAAACAAAAATAAAGGATTATAAGAATGCGGTTATTAATTTTGATAAGGCCCTGATGATTGATGCTACTAAAGGGGAGGCTTTTCGTGAACGCGGCATCGCTCAATTGGGTTTGGGGAAGGATACCATGGCAATGAGAGATTTTGATAAGGCTATTAACATAAATTATGAAGATTCGGAAGCGTTTTATCAGCGTGGAATGTTACGGGAGAAAAAACGCGTTACACATCAGGGGGCACTTGAAGATTATGCGCGTGCCATAGAAATAAAATATAATTATGAAGATGTTTTTATGAGGCGTGGTATTATGTATCATAATATAAGAAAGGATTATGTACTTGCATTGAATGATTTAAATCAGGTTCTGGAAATAAATCCTGAAAATAATGAGGCCTACTTCTGGCGTGGGAAAACAAAATTTAATGGGGGAGATTTTAAAGGTGCTGACAAAGACCTGAGCCGCTATCTGGATATGGAGCCTGAAAATATAGAAGCGCTTATTACCAGGGGAGCTTCACGCATCAACATTGGGGATAATTCGGGGGCTGTTCGTGATTTTGATGATGCATTAAAACTGGATCCGAAAAATGTGATCGCTTTAATGAATCGCGGAACTGCCAAAGGAGCGATGAAAAATTACACAGGTGCATTGGAAGATCTTGATATGGCGATCAAAATAAAATTTGATTATTCAACAGCTTATATTAACAGGGCTTTGGTAAAATATGTTTCAGGAGATAAAAAAGGCGCTTGCAAAGATCTGGAAAAAGCGGATGGATTGAATAATGAACGCGCCTATGATCTGATCCAAAAATATTGTGAGAAGAAATAGATAAGAGAGTTATAAGTTGTAATACCAATACTGAATATAAAATAGTCCATTTGTTTTGACCTCACCCCCAGCCCCTCTCCAAAGGAGAGGGGAGCGTTGGATTAATTCATATTCAGTATTGGTATAAGTTGTAAGTTGTAAGTTGTATATTTAGAACCCTTCTAATACAATTGGCTTTTCATCTGTTTTGTAGATAGTAGTTGTATGACTTCCATCAGCAGCATATTCCACTTTTATAAAACCTGTTTTTGTATCATCCTGAAAAATAGGATCGAACACTTTCTTTTTTCTTAAACTTCTTAATTTACTTCCTGCTCCGCTCACAATATATTTATTTGAGCCATTTTTGAAACACTGCAAATTGTGTTCATGCCCTGAAGCGTAAATAATATTATCGTATCGATCAAAAGAGTGCAGCATTTTTTTTCGCATTTTTTTATAACGTGGTTGGACAATATCCTGTGAAAATAAACGATTTAAACCCATTAATCCGAAAAGTTTAAATGGAGTATAGTTGATTAAAAATCGAAGCGGTTGTTTATGACGTGAATGTTGTCCGTTAGTAAATAAAGGATGATGAGCTGCAATAATTACTTGCTCTCGGTTTTGCTTGGCAAATTGTAGTATGCTATCCAATTTAGAATAGAATAAATTTTGTGTGTTTATTTTTGTTCCGACCTTGTTTTTTTTGAATAGATGTAGGAACCATTGTGTATCAATAATGATCAATCGAAGATGATCGTTTAATAATACGCTTTCCGGACCGGGTAGGCCATTCTGAGGCAAGAAAGTGGAAGCGTTTTTATTGGCTGCATCTGAATTGGATCTCAGATAATTCATTACATACTCTTCCTGATTTTTTAATGTTTGTAATCCGTTTGGTTTTTGTGCTTCCCAATCGTGGTTTCCAGGAATGAAATAAATCTGCCCTTTATATTCTTTTAAGATCAGTAACTGAGATTCAAGATGCGCGGCATCTATTTTATTGTTGGTTTTTAATCCTTCGGGATAAACATTATCGCCTAAAAAAATAACAGCGCTATTGGGGTGTGAAAATAATTCTTTCTGTAGCATCAACAAAGCTTTCCCCGAAACTTCACTTTCACCTGCATCACCAATAAGATAAACGGAAAAATGTTGTTGTGCGGCGAGAGAAAATGAAAGAAATATAAAAATGAATTTCAATAATAGCCATTTCATCATAAAGAGCTTTTGCTCAAAGTACGATAAAATTTATGGAAAAATACAGCTTAGTTTTTTCTAAAACGATTTTTATAAAATGCATCTCCATCAATGATGCAGAGTAGGTATACTCCGGGGGAAAGTCCATGAATAGGAACGGTGCTGTCTATCAAACAATCATAATTTCCATTCTGAATGATGTTCCCCGTCATATCGGAAATAGAATAATTCACATGTGATGTTTTACACACATAATTTAACTTCAGTTCCTGACTGGTAACAGATTCGATGATATCAATAACCGGGGCTTCCATACAACTATTTCAAACGCTTGAGTTTCAAAATAGTTGTATGTTTTAGACGAAGCCCTGTTTTTTAACTGACTAAGTTTATTCTTTTACAAAGCGATGTGTCAGGGACTGTAATCCGTCAGAAACATTCAATAAATAAATACCACTGTTCAGATCTTCAATATCTAGAATGGTTGTAGTTGAACTTATTTGATCCCTGTTTTTAATCATGCGACCTGTAACAGCATAAATTTTTATGCTGTAATTTTTACTAGAAGATTTATAACTGATGGTAATGGTGTTTGTTGCAGGATTCGGATATAAGTTGAATGTATTATCAGTATTTAATTTTTTTATGCCTGTGGTTCCGTTATTACACATACAGGCTTCTAGCCTTCCGGTATTGAATTTATTTCGGATACTATCAATGCGTTCCTGCATCACCGAGATACTCACTAAATTTCCATTACCTCCCGTTCCAGATGCTGCACGTCCAAATACATAAGCAAGGTTTAGTTCATGTACAGCACCGGGTTGAAATGCGAATGGGCCTGTAGAGCCCAATGCTCCTTTATCTCCCGGAGCAGTTCCTGCTGCTGTCCAGTCAGGGCTGGTTTGAGGATTATTTTTATCTCCACCTAACCCAAAGCCATAGGGGTCGGAAGTGCCCGGAAACGCATAATTACAGGGAGCCCCTGTTAAATGGCCATTTCCGCCATAAGTAAAAGGCGTCCCATCTTTCCATCTACCGGCTAAGTATCCATAATTATGGTTCGGGATTTGTGGATGCCCCATAACAGAAAAATCATTATCATAGTATGTAAATTTGCTCAGCCCTAAACGCTCATTATCTACAATAGCATCATCATAGTTTATTCCATTAGGTGTAAAATTTGCACTGTTGTCTAGCCCATCAGGATCAGCCCAGGGTCCTCCTAAAAATACTACAGCTTGTGCGGGTGGGGTAGTTCCAAAAGTATAAGGGCCGCCGCTACCATCAACTGGATCTGTATTATAAGCATACATGGCCCCACGTGTAACATCACAACCAATGTGATCATCCAGGTAATATCCCAGTTCGAAATCGGTCCAAAACCCAATAAATGTTGAATCTAATCTGAAGGGGCTTTTATTAATAAACTTATAATCAGTAAAAATGGTATTATATAAAGCACTATCACTGGTACAATTATAAGCATAAGCCATTGCTTGTATTTCTAGCCCTATGGCTGCCCCTCCGGTTTCAGTATGTGCCGCAGCTTTATCATTGAAAACAAAAAATACGGCCTGGTCACCTTTAATTTGAGGGTAATCCCCCTGGCTGGGATCATACGTGCCACTTCCATCAACATCAACAAAAGGAGCCAATGCTGAACCATCAGGACCAACAGTCGGCCATGTATTTATTATATTCATAGCAGATGTACTAACAGGATTAGCTCCTAGTTGTCCATTATTAAACCAGTTTGAATATGCATCAATATCACATTTATTTATTTTCCATAATTTATTGTATGCATTCATTGTAGCTGAATCAATTGTGGCCGTTGAATTAAGAGGTCCCGGCCAAAAATCATTTCCGCTTTGTCGGTAAGTTTGTCCTGCAAGTTTTAATTGTCCTCCCGCATCAATTCCTCCTACCCATAAGGCGCTCGCAAACATGGAATTGGTTTTTCCGGGGTGGCCCTTTGGCACTTCAAATTCAGGTTTACTAATCAGATCCCAAAACAAGTCTCCCGAAGAATAGAAGGCTGCTTTTATATTATTGATATCCAAATATTCTTTTGCAGGAGTTTGCGCATTAATTGCAATTGCCATTGTATACAATGCAATTGATAAGAAGTAAGTTTTTTTCATGGAATTTTAATTTATCGCGGGGAGTGATACAAAGATGTGGTGAAAATAAACAATATAATGTACCAATGATTAAACGGTTAGTTTGGGAGTGTGAATGGTTGTTTATGAACGATGAATGTTAATGAGACTTGCTTTTGCTCCTCCAAAAAAGCTGTAGGAGCAAAAAGCATAGTCGAATTAATCCCGATGATCCGCTTGGGCGGAGTTATCGGGATTCTTTAAGAAAATCTATTTTTACAGGTATCGCAACATCCAACAGATAAATTTCGTTTAAATAAGCCTGTGATTGTTGAAAACCCTTGTTTAAAAGTTTGCAATCCTGCAAAGGAAATGCGAACTTTAGAAGCGTATTTTTATAAAAATTAATTTTATTATTTTGAAAACGAATACAAACATACCGTCCTGTTTTATAAAAGCATTAGTAATACTGGTGTTGCAAAGTTTTTGCTTTTCTGCAAAAGCACAAGTTGATGTAAGTAAGATCGCTGTAGTTGAAAAGTATGTGGTGGGACACAATGATGTAACCCGGATGAAATTCATTAATGACCCCATGCTCTATAACGAAGGCTGGCATCATCTCCCTCAGCCAAAATTCTGGCAACAGATCATGTTGTTGCCACCAGATTCAGGAATAGTTAGTATAGCTTACAATCGCCGGATAGTGGACCGTATTGATATGAAGGCATGGAATAAATTAAGCGATGCGCAACACAATCTTTACAGGGATAGTATCAGGTGCCATTATAACATTCCGGATAGTATAAGCGTACTTGTTACTATAGGCAAAAAAGATTTTTACGAATATAAAAAAGTATTGCCTGTCATTAATCGTTCTATTGATGTGTTCAAACAATATGGCGTAGATCCCTGGTATGCCCAGGCAATATTACTGATTGAAAGTCCGGGCAAAATGAATACCAAATCGGGTGTCGGAGCGAATGGGCCTTTCCAGCTGATGAAAGCGGTTGCACGTAAACAGGGGTTGATCGTGAACAGTAAAGTGGATGAACGTACCAATGTGGAAAAATCGGCCATGGGAGCATCCCGTTTGTTAAGCCGTATTTGTATTCCTTACGTTCGTACTATACTTGATAGTGCGCATTTGCAATACAATGAAACCGATCTTTGGTTTCGTTTACTGGTATTACATGCGTATCATGCGGGAGCAGGAAATTTAGCGGGTGTGATCAGGAAAATAAATCCCTGCGAAGGCGGAATGCCTTTGATACAAACTGTTTGGAAAACTACGTATGGAGGTTTTAAAAATGCGTCACAGAATTATTCACAACTGGCACTGGCTGCATTCTGTAATTTTAATGAATTGATCTTGCAACAAAAAGATTCAGTTTACCTGATCGATGGAGACAGGATGTTAAACTCGTATGCTGTTTGTAAATGTACACCGTATGATGTATGTACATATCTTGGAGATTGCATTGCCCAATATGAGAACGACCTGGTAGATGGGATCATTCCATTTGATTATTTTATCACAAAAGTAAAAGCTGTTGAAACGGAACTAAGCGGGTTAACTCCGTTTAAGTATCCATACAGCGATACTCATTTTAATGAAATAGGTTTTCAATTATTAAAAGCTCGAAAAACTGAAGAGGCCTTTAAATTGTTCAAGCTAAATGAAACGCATTATCCTGATTCATGGAGTGTATATCATGGTTTGGGTGAAACATACCGCCTGATGGGACAAAAAGAATTGGCATTGACCCACTACAAAAGATCCTTGCAGCTTAATCCCAACAACGCAGACAGTCAACGTGCAATTGCGAGATTGAATGGCAAGTAACCTCAAGTTCATCTTATCGATTACACACTCCTTTAAACGCACAGTATTCACAATCAGTTGATTCAGTTGTTTGAGTGAATGGAAGGGAAGGATCAAAAATATCTTTCAGCAAATTTTTTAATTGATCTTCAAATTCATTTAGTACTGCAGTATTTAAGATATCGCTGTTATTTACTTTCACTGTTTTTAATCCAACACTCAATTCACGAAAAGTAATGATCCCCGAAATAATATTTTCCGTAATGGATGGATTCATTTTTTGATACATTAATGCATACATTAATAATTGGAAACTTTTGGCCAAACTACTATCCGAACGAATGGTATCCCAGTTATCCAATTTCAATTCCTTGCTGAAAGCCAGGCCTGTTTTATAATCTATGATGCGGGTTGTTTTTCCAATATTATCTATCCGGTCAGCGGTACCAATTATTTTAATTTCATGAGAACCAACAGTAATTGTTGATTCCAAAGCCTGCTCTAATGCTTTTATAATAACAGGCTGCCCATTTTTTTCAAATCGATCAATTGCTTGTGTTTCCGCGTCTAAAAAATTATAAATAAACTTAAGTGCTACTTTCAGAGTCAGCAGATTTTTTCCGTAGCTCATTTCTCCTTTGCTGTATTCCTTTTCAAAACCGGCGATAGTAAAAGCATCTACATTTTTTTTAATTTCTTTAATAGTATCGATAGTGATTTTTTTTCCGGTAAAAGGTTGAAATAATTGTTCCAATACTTTATGAATGATATTGCCCAATGTATCTGCTCCAATTGTTTCTTCCACTTCTTCAGCTTCCTTTAATCCCGCAACGGCATGTAAATAAAATTGAAGGGAACAGTTCCTGTATTTATTTAAAAGTGAAGGAGAAAAACCTTTTTTTGCTTTTGCTCGAAGCAGTTCAAGGATATCAGGTGTTTTGTCAATGACAATGGCCTTATCTTTATTTTCAGTTAGAATGGGTATACTCACTAATTTTTCCGTGATCGTAACATTGGGATTTATTTTTGGTAATTCATAAATGAGCTGTGTTAGAAAACGACTTTTTTCACCGCTTCCCAATGCATCACTCTCAGTATTATAGAGCAAATAAATGTTTGTGGCCCGTTGCAACAAGCGATAAAAATGATATGCGAAAATAGAATCTTTATCACTGTAAGTAGGTAATCCAAAAGCACGTTTCAGTTCAAAAGGAATAAATGAATTAACGGATTTTCCGGATGGTAAAATATCTTCGTTGCAGGAAAGTAAGATTACATTTTCAAAATCCAATGTCCGGGTTTCCAGCATTCCCATTACCTGCAGGCCCATCAGCGGCTCACCATAAAAAGGCAGGGTAGTGCCACGTATGACCTGATTTAAAATGCTTCGTAATGTTTTCAGGTCAGTAATAGAGGAGGAGTAATCTCCCATCAATACCTGCATACGTTTGATAATTTTGGTGAAAGCGAATAAATATTCCAGTTCTAAATTTGTATTGTTCTTGGCAGATTTAGTTTGAAGAACAATCGCATCTTTCAACGTGTCAATTAAATAATGAATACAAGCCAATGCATCCCCGGGTGTTTCCCAATGTTTAAAAACGGGCAGCATTATTTTCAGTTCATGTGTACAATTTGTTTCGGAGGCTAATTTTTCAATCGTAGAAATACCTGCAAAAACAACATTCCGTTTTTGTATCAATTGTACAAGGGGCTTTATGGTAGATTTTTTTTCAGCTTCTGATAAAGCTAGTGCGGTATAAGGATGGCTCAGTAGTTTAATAATATCAGTATGATAATAACTGTAAGGGATTTTCCCTTTACTTAATTTAAGTGCATTTTCATGTAAGTTGAAAACCAGGTCGAAATAACCTGCAACGGGAGTGTTTTTTAAAGGATATCCCATTGTAACGTTGATCTCAGCTAATTTGTCAGGCAAGGAATGTAGAACAGGAAATAATAAATTTTCATCAGCAAGCACTAAAGCGGTATTTTGCAGACTGGCATCTGTTTTTTTTATCTCATTTACCAGGTTGCCTGCAACCTTTGCCTGTGCTACGTTTTTGGCTGCACCAATAACAGTGATGGATTTTTTTTCGCTGCTCAGCAATTGTTCTTCAAATACAACACTTTGGTCTTTTATTTTTTTAAATTTTCCGGACTCATTGTATCTCCGTAAAAATTTTCCTGCTTCCTGGTTGGGATCATTCATGTAATAAGAATCTGAATCCCAAATGATCTCGGCTTTGCCCGCATTTAATAATTTTTCGATGATGCTTTCTTCCGCTTTATTAAGTGCATTAAAGCCCGCAAAAATTATTTTTTTCCAATGATGTTTACTTACACGCTCCTCTACATTTCCGGCAACTATACGATATGCCAACCCTTGATATGCCTGGTGTTTTGAAAGTAAGCGTTCAGAAAAATCAGTATAATATTCACCTAATAATTTCCAGAAGTCGAGATATTGTTTTTGAAAATCGGTAAGCTGTTCCTCATTATTCAGGCTCCAGGTCTCTAATTCTTTGATATCTTTTAAATTACCAAATAATTGCGAAGCATTTACCAGATAACTATCGATCTCGTTCAGATCACTTAATAAAATTTGTCCCCATTTACTGAACTCATCAAAACTTTCAGGTTCCTTTCTTCCGATTTTTTTTATAGTTTCATACAACTCAAATAACAGGCTGGTAGAATCGGCGGTTTCAAGTTCGGCAAGCAGGGCTACAAAATCTTCGGTAGCATAAATTTCAGGTGGCCAGAAGGTTTTTTTGAAGTTTTTGGCTAAGTGGGTCTTTAAGAACAACCCTGACCTGCGGTTTGGCAATACAATACATGATTCACTCACATCATCCCCATATTTATCATACAGATATTTGACCGTTTTTTCAAGGAATGATTGCATTTTACGAAGTTAATAATTTTAACCTCACCCCTTTATCCCCTCTCCCAAGGAGAGGGGTGAATTGGTGAAACACTAAATTAAAAAATTTAGATTCATCCGCACCCCTCTCCTTTGAAGAGGGGCAGAGGTGAGGTCGTAGGAAAGACAATTTTTTCGGATCGAAACCACAAAAAATCACTAAAAAAGGTTATTTTTAACCTTAATATCAGCAAGAGTTAATGAGTGTAGAGAAGCATATAAGTGAGTTGTTGTATGAGCACGATTGCGTGATCGTGCCTCAATTAGGAGGTTTTGTGGCCAATTATGCGTCAGCAAAGATCCATCCTACCCAACATACCTTTATCCCGCCATCCAAAAATATTGTTTTCAATAAAAACCTTATAAATAATGATGGCCTTCTGGCAAATCATATAGCAGTTTCCGAAAATACTGATTACCCCCAGGCGCTTAGATCTATTGATAGTTTTGTTACTGATACTCATGTACAACTGAAAAAGGGAATAAAAGTAAAAGTAGATGAGGTAGGAACTCTATATCTGGATGTGGAACGTAATATTCAGTTTGAACCCGGTACCAACAATTATTTATTAGATGCTTTTGGTTTGGCTGAATTTCAATCACCTGCTATTAAGCTCGACACTATTGGCAAACGTATTGAAAAAGAGTTTAAAGATCGTGATGCAATCCCTCAGGAAAAGAAAAAGATCAATATCAAACGTTATGTTGCCTTGGCAATTGTTATGCCTTTGATATTTGGTATGATCTGGATCCCTTTGAGAACAGATTTGTTAAAAGGTGTACACTATTCTGACCTGAATCCTTTTGCATCTAAGGAAACTGCACTATATACGGAAAGAAAAAATGCGAACAACCTTGCGTTAGAAACAAAAGATTTTGAAGCAAGTCCGATAGTGAATGAAAAAGATACTGCACGGTACATTACGTTTAACCTGACAGAAAATTCTTCAAATCCTGTAACTGCAAGCATGATAGACAATGCTGTTGAAGCTGTAAAACCGGATAGTACAAAGGTGGTAATGAATGCACCTATAAATGGCGATCTTAAATTTCATTTGGTTACGGGTTGTTTCCAGGTACATGATAATGCGATCAACTTTGTGAAAACATTGCAACAAAAAAATCTAAGTGCTTCCATTATTGGTCAGAATAGAGATGGATTATATGTTGTAAGCTGCGGTGATTTCGCTTCCCGGAAAGAAGCTTCAGCTCAACTAGAACAACTTCGAAAAATTCAGCCGGAAGCCTGGTTATATAAAAAATAAATTTCCATTCAGAATAGGTTAGTTTTATGGAACAGAAAAATGCTACAAATGATCCATTAAATTCCCTGCGTGTGATTGATGAAGCAAATGAGGAATTTGTTTCTTCGGAGCTTCCACCCCTACAAAAATTCATACGGTCAAAAGGAATTTATATAGCAATGGCAGCTACTGTATTAGGTTTGTTTGTCGGGATCCCTTTATTATTCTGGTTTGCATCCGTTACTGTCATCAATCTGGGCATTATCATGCTGTTGATCTTTGGCTGTGGGGCATTGGGATTAATTCAATGGAAATATGCCAGAGAATATCTTGATATGGAATACCGGCATTTTGCTATGTATGCGTTTACAGGGTTCGGAATGTGCCTTATCAATTTAATTTTGTTGTTGAACTATACTATACCGGTGAGTACATATACTCAAACATATAATATCGATAAAGTTGGATTTAATGGCAGCGGTTTTGAAGTGAGTCTTACAG
This sequence comes from Bacteroidota bacterium, assembly GCA_052389695.1. Lineage (GTDB taxonomy): Bacteria > Bacteroidota > Bacteroidia > 2-12-FULL-35-15 > 2-12-FULL-35-15 > 2-12-FULL-35-15. The sequence continues at coordinate 13,084 of JBQTHQ010000060.1, forward strand.
ATAATGATAACCTTGCTTTGGAAGGAAATTTGGGCAACTATTTTAATGAGCATTTTAACCAAGCACCTGTGTCAAAAAATATTTCAGTTACATTTGATAAGGGGTTATTCGGGTTTGATATAATACGTGCTTGTGAATTTAATTGAGCTGCATTCCATCCAAAGGAACATTTTTACTTATATCCACAGGAAAGTTTTTTTTGATAAATAATTTCCCGGCTTTTAAATTTCCTTTCAATCCCACTTTAGCATTTTTACTTTTTGCCAACGCTAAAAGTTTTGGTAATTCAGCCATACTCAGGCTGGAGAAATCTGATTTTACTTTAAAGGTATAAGTTTGTTCGCAGTTTGATTTTATACGTACATTTTTTGATAAACGGGCTTTCCCTGCATTCATTCCATTAAGTGTGGCATCCAGCTCCGATTTGTAAATAGTAAATGATTTATTATTCGGGTTTTTAATGCGTACAATAATGTCAGCTTCAACTCCTTGTTGCGACATGCTGGTAACTTTAACATTTTCTATCCCCATAAATGTTACATCCTGATACTCGCCGCAGGAAAAAAACATTACTGAAAAAAGGATAAAAATAATTTTCTTCATTTATATCTACTAAATTACTAATCTGTACTAATTTACGAATTACGAATATATAACTAGATTAGTATATTCGTATAAATTGGTATTTAGTATTATTTTTTACTTAATTCTGCAAAATTTTTAAAAAAGTAAGGAATAGTTTCAATACCTTTTAAATAATTGAACACACCATAATGTTCATTAGGTGAATGAATGGCATCTGAATCCAAACCGAATCCCATAAGTACGGAATCCAATCCCAATTCAGATTTAAACATGGCAACAATAGGAATACTTCCACCACTGCGAACAGGTACGGGTTTTTTACCGAAGGTAGTTTCCATGGCCATACTGGCTGCTTTGTAAGCAACGGAATTACTTGGTGTAACAACAGGTTCACCGCCATGATGCGGCATTACTTTTACTTTAACTGATTTTGGAGCGATGCTTTCAAAATAATCTTTGAAAAGTTTAGTGATCTTATCACTGTTTTGATGAGGAACCAAACGCATGGAAATTTTTGCATGTGCTTTTGAGGCAATAACTGTTTTTGCACCTTCGCCTGTATAACCGCCCCAAATGCCGTTTACATCTACAGTTGGGCGTATTGAATTACGCTCATTGGTGGTATATCCTTCTTCACCATGAATATCGGACAGGTCCAATGCTTTTTTATATTCGTTTAAATTAAAAGGGGCTTTTCCCATTTCCGCGCGTTCCTCCATGCTCAGTACCTCCACATCATCATAAAAGCCGGGGATGGTAATGTGATTTTTTTCATCTTTCATCTTCGCGATCATCTCACATAAAATATTGATCGGATTGGCAACAGCGCCACCGTATAATCCCGAATGAAGATCACGATTAGGTCCGGTCACTTCCACTTCTACATAACTTAATCCGCGCAATCCAACAGTAATGGACGGTATGTCATTGGCAATAATTCCTGTATCAGAAATTAAAATTACATCCGCTTTTAATTTGGCTTTATTATTTTTTACAAATGTTCCCAGGTTACTGGAACCAACTTCCTCTTCTCCTTCGATCATGAATTTTATATTGCAGGGTAAACTGTTGGTTTGCATCATGTATTCAAATGCTTTGATATGCATAAACATTTGTCCTTTATCATCACATGCTCCCCGCGCATAAATTTTTCCATCTTTTACAACCGGTTCAAATGGTCCGGAATGCCATAGTTCAAGCGGATCAGCGGGCTGAACATCATAATGTCCATACATTAAAACAGTTGGTAATTTCGGATCAATGATTTTTTCACCGTATACAATTGGGTAACCTGCTGTGGGGCAGATCTCTACTTTATCGGCACCTGCTGCTACCAGTTTTTCTTTTATAACTTCTGCAGTTTTAAGTACATCATTTTTATATTTCGGATCGGCACTTACCGATGGGATCCTCAACAGATCAAAAAGTTCGTTCAAAAAACGGTCTTTGTTTTTTTCAATGTATGAAGTGATGGTAGTGTTCATGGTATTGGTAGTGCTCATGATATCTGGATTTATAGTTTTAATGATTTTTTTGTTTGGGATCACAAATTTGCAACTATTATTGGAATAAAAAAATTATAAAAAAACCTCCTAAAAAATCATTTTAGGAGGTTTTAAAAATTTACTTATAAAATTATTTCACAATATTCACATGTCCAATATAGTTATGAATGATCTGTGTATCTAATTCTCTTACATGAACTTTCCAAACATAAGTATCGATCTGCGCAACATCATCACCATTATTGGCTCGGCCATCCCATTCCTGGCCCCATGTTTCTGTTTGCCAGATGAGATTACCCCAGCGGTCAAATATCCATAATTCATAATCATTAATATCAATACCTGTGCCTTTAGGAGTAAAACCATCGTTGATGCCATCTCCATTAGGAGTAAATGTATTTGGTATAAAAAAAGTATACTCTCCTTTGATAACAACAGTTCCCCAGGTGGTATCAATACAGCCATACTGGTTAGTAACAATAAGCCTTACTTTATAATTACCTACAGTATCAGGATAAGTAAACGTAGGATTTTGAGAAGTAGAACCTGAGTTTTTCGGATCGCCAAAATTCCATGCCCAGGTAACTGCAGTGCCTGTATTGTCATTGAAAGAGATCACCGGGTCAAAAATACTTGCCGGGTTTGGACTAGCAGTGAACGAAGCATTTGGATTCGGATTAACCGTAACAGTAACCTGAGAAGAAGAAGTACAACCCTGCTGATTGGTACCTGTAACTGTATATTTAATTGTACCGGAAGGAAAGGCCTTTACAGTAGCTCCGGCAGTAGTATCCAATCCGGTTCCGGGACTCCAGCTATATATATACGCACCACTGGCTGTTAATGTGGTAGTGTCACCCGGACAAATACCAGCCGGAGGAATTGTTACTACAGGTAAAGGATCAACAGTAACTGTCACGTTTGTACTATTTGTGCAACCGGCAGCATCAGTACCTATAACAATATAAGTAGTTGTAACAGTAGGGTTAGCAGTGACCGGATTTCCGCTTCCGGAGCTTAATCCGGTGGTAGGTGACCAGGAATAAGAGCTGGCACCACTGGCAGTTAAGGTAGTACTTTTCCCAAAACATATTGTATCACTAGGAACAGAAACAGTAGGAGTTGGATTTACAGTTACAACAGATTCCGTAGATCCGTTACAACCATTGGCATCAGTTCCAGTTATAGTATAAGTGGTAGTTGTAAGCGGACTCACTGTAACAGAAGAACCGGTCAAATTACCCGGGTTCCATACAAAATCTATTGCTCCCGTACCACCAGTACCGCTGGTAGTAAGCGTGGCAGAATTAAGCGGGCAGATAATATCATCTGTAGAAGTAACAACAACGCGAGTAGGTTGAGTGATGGTTACGCCGGTAGTAGCAGAACAACCATATACATCAGTAACAGTAACAGAATAAATTCCGGCAGATAAATTAGTAGCAGAGGAAGATGTTTGGCCGTTGTTCCATAAGTAAGTATATGCAGGAGTTCCACCAACACCTGTAGCAGTAGCACTACCGTCACTTCCGCCATAACAGCTTACATTGGTAGAAGCAGGAATGTTTGCAGCAATACCAGAAGCATCCGGCACGACAGCAGAAACAGTGGTTGTACAGCCATTGCCATCAGTAATGGTAACAATATATGTACCCTGAGGAATATTAATTGCAGTTTGAGTAGTTTGAATTGGATTTGTATTCCAGGAGTATGTATAAGTACCTGTTCCGCCTGTATTTGTAGATACAGTAGCAGAACCATCCGCCAAACCACAGTGAGCAGTAAGCACGCTGGTAGTACCCGCAACCGGAGTAGGATCAATTACTACAGTAGAAGTAACAGCAGTACAGCCAAACAGATCAGTAACTACAACAGTATACGTACCCGCTGGTCCGTTCACACTCGCGTTTGTACCTGTAACCGGAGCCCATTGATAAGTATATGTTCCATCACCACCGCTAGGAATAACAACAGCTTGTCCATCAATACCACCTGTACATTTAGGAGGGAAACCTGCAATATTTAATACGATCGGAGGATCTACAACAACCACAACAACATCTGTGTCCACACAAATACCCGAAGTTACTGTTACTGTATAAGTAGTAGTTACCGTTGGAAAAGCAGTAGGATTAGATACAGTAGTGCTGCTCAATCCCGTGCCGGGACTCCAGCTATATCCTGAACCGCCTGTTGCATTTAAAGTAGTAGTATCACCTGAGCAAATGGCTTTATCCGGTCCTGCATCCGCAACCAATGAACCAACGGCTACAACAACAGTAGTAGTGCCTGTACAACCCGCAAGAGTTGAGCCTGTTACCGTATAAGTAGTACTTACGTTAGGACTTGCAGTTACTGTACTACCTGTACTAGAGCTTAATGATGCAGCAGGTGTCCAGATATAGGTATCAGCTCCGCTGGCATTTAAAGGCGTAGAACCTCCTACGCAAATGCTTGCACCGGGAACCGTTACAGTTGGATTAGGATTAACTGTAACCACTACAGTAGATGTTCCTGTACAGCCCGTAGTCGTGGTAGTTCCTGTAATTGTATAAGTAGTAGTGCTGCTGGGATTAGCTGTAACCGGACTACCTGAAGAAGGAGTTAGTCCTGTAGTTGGCAACCAGGTGTAAGTGTCAGCACCATTAGCAGTCAGTGTAGTGCTGCCTCCAAAACAATAACTAGAATTAGTTGAGCTTACTACCGGGTTAGGATTAACAGTGATAGAAGCAATTGCAGTGGCCGTATTTCCTACATTATCGGTAACAGTAACTGTATAGGAAGTTGTAGTTGTTGCAGGACATAGCGTTACGCTGGTAGTGGTTTGTCCGCCGGCAGCCCATAAGAAGGTATATGGAGGTGTACCGCTGCTGGCAGTTGCTGTAACGGTAGCACAACCCCCATTACAAACAGTAGCGGAAGTAGTATTTACATTTACACCACAAGGAGGATTAACTGTAACTGTTGCAAGAGCAGAACCTGTACAGCCCAATGTAGTTCCGGTAACAGTATAAGAAGTAGTTGCTCCCGGGGTTATTGTAATAGAAGTTGTGGTTGCAGTTGTTGACCATACATAAGTAGTTCCTCCACCGGCAGTTAATGTAGTTGATCCGCCTAAACATATAGTAGGTGAGTTGACCGTAATAACCGGTAAAGGATTGACTGTAACATTTACAGTAGCTGATGCAGTACAACCTAAAGCAGTAACCACAACAGTGTACACTCCATTCATAGCAACCGTAGCTGAAGGAATACTTGGATTTTGTGAAGTGGATGTGAAGCCGCCCGGTCCGGACCAACTCCAGGAAGTACCACCTGTAGAAGTAAGATTAAGAGCTGTACCTGCGCAAGGCGTATTAGCAGCGGCAGTTGCAACCGGTAAAGGATTGACAGTAACAGTAGCAGTTCCGGATCCGGAGCAACCGGCAGAAGTACCGGTAATGGAATAGGATGTAGTAGTAGCCGGCGTAACAGTAATAGAAGTGGTTGTTTCACCCGTTGACCAAGTATAAGTGGTAGCTCCACTCGCGTTTAATGTTGCAGCTGTTCCTGCACACACTGTAGGTGAGTTTACATTTACTGTAAGCGTTCCGCCAATTGTAACGGTGGCTACAGCTGATGCACTGCAACCGGTAGTGGTTCCGGTAACAGTATACGAAGAGGTTATAAGTGGTGATACACTAATAGATGTAGTGGTTTCACCTGTTGACCAGAGATAAGTAGTTCCACCCGCAGCAATTAAAGTAGCTGATGTTCCCGGACAGATAGAAGGAGAATTGACAGAAACGATCGGTAAAGGATTAACAGTAACATTCACGGTAGCTGTATTCGTACATCCTGCGGAAGTTACTGTTACGGTATATACACCGTTCATAGCTGTTGTAGATGAAGGTCTGTTTGGATTTTGTGAAGTAGAGGTATAACCACCGGGACCTGACCAACTCCATGAAGTGCCACCGGTTGATGTTAAATTAAGTGTTGCTCCTTCACAAGGAGTATTTGCAGATGCGGTTGCGGCAGGTGGCGGACTAATAGTTACAACAGCTCTTGCAGAATTAGTACAACCTAAAGTTCCGGTAACAGTATAAGAAGTAGTAACAGCAGGACTTACTGTAATAGCAGTAGTGGTGGCACCTGTGGACCATACATAGGTAGTGCCTCCACTGCCTGTTAATGTGGCTGATGCTCCCGGACAAATGGTTGGAGAATTTACAGTTATTGTAGGCGGAGGTGTAACCGTGATAGTTACTTGTTTTGTAATTGTACAACCCAGTGCACTGCTAACTGTTACTTTGTATACCGTGGTTACTGCTGGTAATGTTACAGAAGGAGTTGCTGATGTGGAAGTAAATCCGGCAGGAGTTGATGTCCATGAATACGTAGCTGTAGGATCATTTGATGAAGCCGTTAATTTTTTAGTCCCTGTTGCTCCATTACAGATAGTAGTGTCATTAACTGCGTTGGCAGTAATTACTTTTATAGTATCTGTTACAGTAGATTTACAACCTGAACCCACGATGGATTCAAATTCTACAGTATATACAGCTCCATCCACAGCAGGATTTATGACGGTAGTTTGGCCGGTCCCAACAATAGGTCCGGTGCTTGTTCCTGTATGCCATTTATAGTTTGAGAACCCTGCCGGAGCGGTTAAAGTAACTGCACCACCTGTTGTACAAACTGTAGAGCCATTAATCTCTTTAGGTTTGCAATACGTATCCACATAGGCATAACCAAAATGCCCCCCTTGTGTACAGTCGCCTGTACAAAATTTAATGGTAACATTTTGTCCAAGATAGGGTGTAAGATCAGTTCCTACGGCAGTCCAGTTCTTATACCAGATAGAGCTACCACCACAAGGCGGGGCCGTAGCATTTACGAAACCATCTAATGAAGCATTTGTACTAGTAATAGAATATAAACCACCGCAACTAACCAATGCTCCTGCACTATTTTTTACGGTAATTTCAAATCGGGGTTGGTTGGCATCCACATGGCCCGGATCCTCTAATACTACCGCGTATAAATAAGTAAATAAAACATTGTTTGTAGTTACTAAAAAAGTTTTTTCCATACATTCTCCGCCATATCCTGATTCCTGGTTCCCAAGCCGGACAGAACTGGTTCTGCAACCCGGAGCAACTATTGGAACAACATTGTCGGTATTAGGATCAAATCCCGGGCCTGTAGTGCGTGTCATGCGTGTTCCAACACCTGCTGCCGGATTACTTTCACATGTACCTAAAGGCCCGTTTGTTGAACCTAC
>JBQTHQ010000061.1:0-30760 GCA_052389695.1 Bacteroidota bacterium
TCAATGTTGTTTCAGGATATTTATGAAGAGGACTGGGTGTATTAGGAGACAATGTATCCCCAACACCAAAATTCCAGAACAAGTAATTTACATCCGGTGATGATTGATTATTTAATATAACATTGGGATCGATCACCGTTGCAGGATTTGGTGTGGGATTAAATGCGGCAATAGGATTAGCGTACACACTGATCATATTGGTATCAGTGTATGTAGCTGAACAACCTCCATCCGTTACAACTGTGAGTGTAATAGAGTATTGCCCGGGATTTTGAAAACAATGTGTTGGATTGGGAACACTAGAAGTTGGCATATCATTAAAATTCCATGACCAGGATGTAATTGTACTGCCCGAAGTAATAACAGAAGCGTCAGTAAAATTTACACACAAAGGTGCACAGCCGGAAATAATATTCGCAGTAAATGCAACAGTTGGTATAGGCAATAATGTTATTACAACTGTATCTGTGGCAACAGGTGTTCCGCATGCATCATTTACAGTAACAGTATATGTTGTGCTTACAGCCGGAGAAACACTTCCTGTAGAAGCATTAATTATTTCAGCGGGTGTCCATGTATAGGTATATGGCCCGCCATCACCTCCGCTTGCGGTGGCAGTTAATGTAGCGGAATTACCCGGACAAATTGATGTTGTGCCTGTTGCAACAATAATTAAAGGAGGATTTACAGTTACAACTACCGAAACAGGAATTGCACTGCATCCATTAAGATCTGTTGCGGTAACTGTGTAAGTGGTTGTGATTGCAGGTGACACTGTTACCGAAGATGTGGTGCCAGTTCCTGTGGGCAGCCAGCTATAGCTATATGGTCCCGTTCCACCTGCTGCGGATGTAATAAGTGTAGTGCCTGATCCAATACAGATCGTATCAGGTGTTACAGGTGCTAAAATTACAGGTGAAGGCTCAGTAATAGCTATTGCGGCAGTTCCAGTACAATTATTGGCGTCCGTAACAGTAACAATATAAACCCCTGCACATAGCCCGGTAGCTGTATTTGTTGTTTGCACAGGACTTGTATTCCATAAATAAGTGTATGCTGCGCTGCCGCCACTTGCCGAAGCAGTTGCAGTTCCATCACATATACCATTGCAGGTAGCAGCAGTAAATCCGGGAACAGAAGCCAGTAAAGCAGGAGGTTCCGTAATAACCGTATCTCCAATAATGCTGCATCCCAAAGCGTCTGTAACAGTTATCGTATAGCTTCCCGCACATTCATTACTGCAAGCCGCACTGGTACATCCACTGCTCCAGTTATAGGTATAAGGACTTGTTCCTCCATTCGGAATAACAATGGTTTGCCCGTTACAAACACCATTGCATGTAGCATCAATACCGGCAACAGAAAGGCTCAGCTGAGGGTCAACAATAATAGTAACAGCATCAGTAGCTGAACAACCAAAAGCATCAGTTAAAGTAACAGTATATGTTGTTGTAGTTGCAGGATTGGCAGTTGGATTATTTATACTCGCATTACTTAAACTAGTTGCCGGTGTCCAGTTATAGGTATAGCCCGCACCGGTTGGGCTAGCATTTAGTAGTGTACTTCCTCCAAAGCAAATAGTGTCATTGTTCCCGGCATTTGTTAATGCAGCAGAAGCAACGGTAACTACAGCAGCAGCAGAGGCAGTGCAACCACCCGCACTTCCTGTTACAGTATAAGTGGTAGTTACAGCCGGGCTTGCCGTTGCCTGGTTTACTGCAATTGGTGTAGCTCCTGTGCTCCATACATAAGTTGTAGCTCCGTTTGCGCTTAGTGTATCTGTTGTGCCTGGACAAATAGTAAGAGAATTTACAGTTACTGTAGGTATAGGATTTACTGTAATACTGGTTGTAACTGTTCCCGAACATCCTGATGTAATTCCTGTAACCGTATAGGTAGTATTAGCAGCAGGTGAAGCAGTAGCTGTGTTAGCACCTGTAGATGTTATTCCGGCACTCCAGAAATAAGTTGTTCCGCCATTGGCAGTGAAATTAGCTGTTTGTCCGTTACAAATAGTTGGAGAATTCACAATTACTATTGGTGTAGGTGTTACGGTAACAAGCCCTGTACCTGTTCCTGCACACCCGGCAAAGGTATATGTAACGGTATAAGTAGATGTAGAAGCAGGAGTTACTGAAATGGTCTGTGTTGTTTCTCCGCCCGGTGCCCAGGAATATGTTCCTCCGGTAACAGAGGGTGTTGCTGTTAACGTAGTGGATCCGCTCTGGCAAATAGCTTTTGGAGGAACAGTTATTGAAGGAGAAGCACCCGTACCTGTTATTATTACTGTATCTACTTTAAGAGGTGTACAATTGGAATAATTTACGGTAATGGTATATGTACCCGGTGCTAAGTTAGTGGCAGTTGCTGTTGTTTGTCCGCCCGGCATCCAGAGATAGGTATAAGGCGCGCCACCGCATGAACTAACTGTTACGGTTGCAGTTCCATCCGGTAAACAGGAAGCAGGTGTTGAACTTTTTGAATAAGTTGGAGGAGGAGGCGGTATTATTGCCATTGAAGTTACAAAGCCAACACCTGAAGCGTATAAACGACTATTGATCTGGTCTATTCTCACATCAAACACCGTACCTGTGGTAGTAGTAATGTTGGATATAAAATTTAAATTGGAATCATATTTTTTTATAAAAGTTTGGTTTCCCAAATAAACATTGTCACAACTATCTAATGCAAGGCCGCCGGTTTGGAAAGCAGTGCCTGCATTTACTACAACGCTTCCCAATGCTGCCCCTGTGGATTTGTTCCATTTTTTGAGAGTCGCGCCATCATAAGTATATAAATGGCAACCAACAGCCATCCCGTTAAATCCATTGGTATTCGCATATGTTACGCTTCCGATCTCTAAAAAATTATGTCCATCAGGCACTTGGTAAGCACTGGCTGCTAAAGCCGGTACAGGAGCTTTAACAATTACATTATCGTAGTTGGCAGCATATACCGAAGATCGCGCAGTACCCATATATGCATTGGCATTATCCATTGCAAGTAAAGCAAAATCGTGATACACTTCATTTGCAGCCAGCGTGTTTATGGGTATCATGGTGGTTACATTGGTATCCAGCATACATGTTTGATATGGAGTGGATACGCCTCCACCTGCAATTACTCCTTGTTTTGTAGTGTTATTAAAAACGATGCGCCACATTTCTCCTAAATTTGGGTGGCCGGGAAATACTCCTATCTGGGTACCTGCGGCATTTAATTTAATTACTCGTGTGGCAATTCCTCCATAATAACCTTCCACCAGGTAACTGCTTCCGCTGTTACCATCCACAGCAAAATCACCATAACAAGCTCCACCGGTGCATCCTGTATTGTAAAATAAACTGGCAGTATAGGTCCATTGCAATATTCCTGCATTGTTGTATTTTTTTGCCTGCCATGGATAGGAGCCTCCATATACATAAGCATTGCCAGCCAGATCATACTCCACATCATACGCATTGCCGCCACCTGTGAACACAGGAATGGAAGTAAACGGATCAATGATCACTGTTTTAGAGTTATCATAATTAGAAAGACGAAAAGAAATTTCATTACCAATTTTAAAAAATGAAGAGCCGATAGGTTGTTTTGTATCTTCATAAAAAGTAACAGGTGCGGAATCAATGATATCTCCGAATGCTGTGCTTATTTGGATATTCTCTTGTTCGTTATGTTTTACTTCTGAATCATAAATCATTTTTATCAATGAAGCATCCGCTCCGGGATGCAACACGATACAATATTTTATTCCTTCTTTATCTTCAGGAAAAATATATTCCACATCAATATTCGGGTATAAATTTTTATAAATAATTTTTTTGTATCCTGCTGCTTTGATACATGTTTTGCCTGATTTACCGGCACGGTCAGGATAAGTAAAATAATCATTTACACTATTTTCACCGATGATCTGCACATTTGAATTTGCCCCCTTCCATTTCATATTTACAAAATGCGATACAGGAAGCAACTCTTCCTCGAAATTTTCACCCGCAGCCTTTTTTTTGCTTATTGTTTGTTTTAATGCCCGTCTTTCTTCCTTTGTCAATTTTTTAAATTCATCATGCTGGTAAGTTAGCCCGCTTGCACTGAAATAAACAAATACACCATTTTGTCTTAGCATGTAATGGATGGATTCCTTCGAAGAAGGCAGATTAAATTGTCCTTTATTCTCAACAAATACTTTATCATTAAACAAATCTTTATTATTGATCCAATTGATAGGTTTAACGGTTTTAGTTTGCGAGTAAAGATGAAAAGAAAATAAAAAAAAGAGAATAAGGAGCTTAAACAGATGGCAGTAAGTTTTACTTTTCACTCGTAATGTTCTCATAATGGGGTACTCGTCTGTATTAAGGGGTTGTCTTATTTAGATGAAAAAAAACACAAAAAGGTTGCATAGGTTAATGTAGGCAAATTTAATCTAATACTGTTACGTAATATATTTAATCCAATAATTTTTCTGTATAATGCCGATCGACAATATGTTGGTTCAATGCAATTGGACCATTACATATGCGAATCGGTATAAAACCGTTTCAGGGGCATTTAATTATTAAACTTTTTGCATTTCATTATAAAATCAGAATAATTGATTTCATTTGTATTCAATTTTTTTACAGTGAACACAAAATTTATCAACTGGGGAATACTTATCGCTCTTGCTTTAATATGGGGCAGCTCATTTATACTGATGAAACGCGGTATGGAAGTGTATTCTAGCGGACAAGTGGCAGCTTTAAGGATATTCATTGCTTTTGTTTTTTTATCTCCTTTGCTTTTTAAACACATTAAACAGCCCTTGTTAAAGCATTGGAAAGCTTTTCTGGCAATGGGGATGCTTGGGAATTTTATCCCCGCATTTTTGTTTACAAAAGCCGAAACCGGTATCAGTAGTTCACTTACAGGAATATTAAACTCTTTAACGCCTTTATTTACGTTACTTTTAGGAGTGGTTCTCTTTAAAATACAAACCCACTGGACCAATGTATTAGGTATTCTAATTGGTTTTATGGGCGCAATAGGATTGTTGATGGTAGGAAACAATGAAGAAGTTAACAATAATTTTTTGTTTGGATTGTATGTGGTCTTGGCTACTATTTGCTATGCATTTAGTGTACACATTATAAAAAAATACCTGGGAGAAATAAATTCTGTAACTGCTACTGTATGGGCTATGCTTTTTATAGGACCTATGGCCGGTGTTTATTTATTTGGAAGTACCGACTTCGTTTACCGTTTAAATACTCATCCACAAGCACTGGAAAGCTTAGGTTATACAGGTATCCTGGCTATATTCGGTACTGCTATTTCTGTGATCATGTTCAATGTGCTGATCAGGAATACAAATGCTCTTTTTGCATCTTCTGTAACTTATCTTATCCCTATAGTAGCAATCATTTGGGGGGTACTGGACGGGGAGCATATTGAATTTTTACATTTAGCATGGATAAGCTTGATATTGCTGGGAATTTACCTGGTAAACAAGAAGGCCCCTCCCCAAAGGAGAGGGGCTTTCAGACCTTTGAAGTATTGAAAGGGAAATAAATAGACTTTTTTACGCTGAAACCTTTGCCGTTTTCAAAAGTTTTCTTAATTTCGTGCCCCCAAGTAATATTTGCTTGGAATAATTAAACAAATAAAACCCTAAAAATGTACGCAATCGTAGAAATAGCCGGGCAGCAATTTAAGGTTTCACAAGGTGTAAAAGTCTATGTGAACCGCCTAGAAGCTAGCGAAGGGGCTAAAGTTGAATTCGACAAAGTATTGTTGGTTGACAATGGCGGCAAAGTTCAGGTAGGAACTCCTTCAGTTGATGGTGCAAAAGTAGCTGCAAAGGTACTTGCTCACATCAAAGGTGACAAAGTCATCGTATTTAAGAAAAAACGCAGAAAAGGTTACCAAAAATCAAATGGGCACCGCCAGCAATTAACTCAGATCCTTGTACAAGGTATCTTAGGCAAAGGTGAAACATTGAAAGAGGAAGCTGTAGCTGAGAAAAAAGCAACAAAAGCTAAAAAAGCAGCAGTTGAAGCTGTTGAAGCAACAGAAGCAGCGCCTAAAGCTAAAAAAGCACCTGCAAAAAAAGCAACTAAAAAAGCTGAAGAATAGAAAAACAATAGGCAATTTAGCAGTAGGCAATTGGCAAATTGTTAAACCAATTAGATTAAAATAATAAAAAAGTTTCAGTTTGAAGACTTAAAACTTATAACTCATAACTCATAACTTAGTAAAATGGCACATAAGAAAGGCGCGGGTAGTTCAAAGAACGGCCGCGAATCACATAGCAAAAGATTAGGCGTTAAAATATATGGCGGACAATTAGCAATTGCCGGAAATATTATCGTACGCCAAAGAGGTACTGTACACAATCCGGGTGCAAACGTGGGTATTGGTAAAGACCATACATTATTCGCTTTAGTTGATGGAACAGTAGAATTCAAAAAAAGACGTGATGAGCGATCATTTGTTTCAGTTCTTCCATTTCCTGCTGAAGCATAAGGTAAACTGTATTTCATAAGAATCTCCCTAGCTTCAAACAGAAGTTTGGGAGATTTTTATTTTACAGATATGAGACATAAGATTTGAGAGATAATAAATTTTAACTTTGTCAATAATTTATGGCTCATACTTACACATAAACATCTCATATCTAATTTATGTTACAACTCAATTATATCCGCGAAAAAAAAGAAGAAGTGATCACGCGTTTAGCCATCAAAAATTTTGATGCGAAAGCGATTTTAGATCAGGTACTTGAACTAGACAAAGATCGCAGACGTACACAAAATGAACTGGATACCATATTGAATGAAGCAAACACACTTGCAAAACAAGTGGGCGATCTTTTTAAACAAGGAAAAAAAACTGAAGCTGATGAACTGAAAAATAAAAGCACTGCACTAAAAGAAAGTTCAAAAAAATTAGAAGAACAACTAGCGATATTTGAAGAACAACAAAATAAATTATTGGTTCAGGTTCCCAATACTCCAAGCTTAAAGGTTCCCAAAGGGAAAACTCCTGCTGATAATGAAAATGTACATCAGGAAGGAGATTTACCTAAATTACATGCAGGTGCAAAACCTCATTGGGATCTTGCCGCGCAATATGACCTGATCGATTTTGAATTGGGCGTTAAGGTGACCGGCGCCGGATTTCCCGTTTATAAAGGAAAAATGGCTCGCCTGCAACGTGCATTGATTAATTTCTTTTTAGACAAGGCTATCGCTGCAGGATATTTAGAAATTCAACCTCCTATTTTAATAAATGAAGCATCCGGCTTTGGAACAGGGCAACTGCCTGATAAAGAAGGACAGATGTATCATTCTACCATTGATAATTTATATTTGATACCAACTGCTGAAGTTCCGATCACTAATATTTACCGTGATGTAATTTTAAAAGCAGATCAATTGCCCATCAAAAATTGCGGCTATACACCTTGTTTTAGAAGAGAAGCAGGAAGTTACGGAAAAGATGTCAGAGGGTTGAATCGTTTACACCAGTTTGATAAAGTAGAGATCGTGCAAATTGCGCGTCCCGATAAATCATATGAAACGCTTGAAGAAATGCGTAATTATGTTGCAGGCTTGTTACGTGAATTGGAATTGCCATTTCGCATATTAAAATTATGTGGTGGCGATATGAGCTTCGCATCAGCGTTAACCTATGATTTTGAAACGTATTCTGCGGCACAAGGAAAATGGCTGGAAGTAAGTTCTGTATCTAATTTTGAAACATTCCAAAGTAACCGCTTGAAATTGCGTTTCAAGGAAGGTGATGGAAAACCTCAGTTAGCACATACCTTGAATGGCAGCGCATTGGCATTACCCCGTATTGTCGCTTCATTATTGGAGAATAACCAAACACCTGAAGGAATTAAAGTGCCAAAAATATTGGTTCCTTATACAGGATTTGATTTGATCAATTAAGAAACAAGTTTGTGCGATGCTGTCATACTGAGCGTAGTCGAAGTATCTGTGTGTTAGGTTTAAGATTAGTTTTAAGCAGTTTCTAATTTTATGAATAAAAAATCAGCCATATTCTTTTCTATAATTATTGCAATTCTGGTGTTCTCAGCATGCAACCCTTCTGATAAATACAAAGCGGATATACAGCAACTTGATAGCTTGTCGCATTTGTTGGATAGTTCCCAAATGAAGTTGCTAATGATTGATACAGCAAAGATTTTAACTATTGAAACGCAGTTAAAAGCTAACCTGGATTCTGTGGAACAAAATAGTTCAGACACAATTTCCCGTGAACAAGCCTTGTTGCTGTCTGAATACAGCTCATCCCAAAATGTGTTTGAAAAAATAAAACAAGAATATGTGAAGTTAAGTTCAGAAATTAAAAGATCAAAAACGCAGATATTAAATCTTATTCATGATCTTACAAAAGGAAACTTGGAAGAAGAGCAAGCTGCTAAATATGTGCAGGAAGAAAAAAATATTGCAAACGATTTGATTAAATCAGTAGATGTGTTAGAGGGTGTTACAAAGGAAACTTTAGAAAAATTTGAAACGAATAATCCCAAAGTACTGGAATTTATAGAAGTAATAAAATTAAAACAGTCAGTAGTAAAATAAATTAACTCCCTTGGTATTTAAAGCGAGGAACTTCTTTTCCATCAATCACTATATTTTCAGTAAACATTTTTAAAGGGCGTACCCATAGATTTTCCACATCCGTTTGGTATAACGCTTTATAAATCACCATTTCTTCAAGTGTTTCACTGTGTTTTGCAATACCAATCACTTCATATTGTTTGCCTTTATAATGTTGGTATTTACCGGGTTGGATCATGTAAGGATTATATTATATGTCATCCTGAGCGAAGCGAAGGATCTTGCTGTTGCAAAACAAGATCCTTCACTACACTACGTTTCGTTCAGAATGACAAAAAAATAGTGTCAAACCAAAAACGGATTGTTCTTTCTCTCAAAACCAATATTGGTTTCAGGTCCATGCCCGCTATATACTTTAAAATCATCTCCCAAAGGAAAGAGTTTATCTTTAATACTATTGATAAGAGTTTCAAAATTACCACCGGGAAGGTCAGTTCTGCCAATACTTCCATAAAATAATACATCACCCGCGATCATAAATTTTTGTTCGCGGTTATAAAATGTAATGCTGCCGGGTGAATGGCCGGGTGTAAAAAGTATTTCCAAGGATGATCTTCCGAATTTTACAACATCACCTTCATCTAAATAAACAGATGGGGCAGGGGAAGCCTCACAGTTAAGCGCATACAAGCTGCAGGTAGTTAAAAAAGAGTCGAGTACCCGCTGATCCTGTTTGTTTATTTCAAGTTTTAATTTGTATTTGTCTGCAACAAAACCATTCCCGAATACATGATCTAAATGGCAATGGGTGTTAATTAATTTAACAGGTTTTAAACCTTTATCAGCTATAAATGTTGCTAATTCAGCTCTTTCCGTATTGTCATAACAGCCCGGGTCGATGATGATGCACTCTTTTGTTTCATCATAAAGGATATAGGTATTTTCCTGGAAAGGCCCGAATGTAAAATAATGAATTGCGATCATACTAAATCTGCTGTTAATGCGTTACAAAATTAGCAAAATAAGAGCGTGAAATAGCTTGTTCATCCTCCCAAAATTTAGTAATTTAGCAACCCACTTTAAAATAAATCAGTGAATAACATCTTTTCCACCATATCTAAGAAAATAATTGCAGTATTTCTATTGTTGAGCACTATTTTTTCTGCTAACATTTCCAATGCTCAGTTCTACAGCGGCTCTCAAATGGAGTTTGGGAAGAATCGTGTAAAATACGAGAACTTTTTCTGGACCTACTACTCCTATGAGCGTTATGATGTGTACTTCTACGAAGAGGGGAAGGACCTGGCTAATTATGTTTCGAAATCTGCAAAAAAACAATTGCAAGCTGTTGAAAAGCTATTTGATTATTCCATTGATGATCGTTTGCGTTTCATTGTTTATAACAAACAATCTGATTTTAAACAAAGCAATGTAGGCTTAATTACTGATGAACAATACAACACCGGCGGTGTTACACGTATAGTTGGCTCTAAGATCATTGTTTATTATGAAGGCGATCATGCAAAACTGGATGCGCAAATACGTGCAGGTATTGCACAGGTACTGATCGATCAGATGATGTATGGAGGTAATATGCGTGAAATGTTAAAAAATAATACGCTTTTGAATTTGCCCGACTGGTATGTAAAGGGCTTGCTTGATTATGTAGCCAACGATTGGAATTCTGATATTGATAATCGGGTGAAAGATGGAATACTGACGGGAAAATACAAAAATATAAATCGTTTAGAAGGTGAGGATGCTGTATATGCCGGGCATGCCATGTGGAAACATATTGCAGACAATTATGGGGAAGCAGTTATTTCCAATCTGTTATACATGACAAAAACCAGTCGTAACATTGACAATTCGGCCTTATTTGTTTTAGGGATATCTGTTAAAAATTTATGGAGTGAATGTTATCGTTCATTCATTAATAAATATGCTGTAAGGGACACAAGTCAAACAATGCCATCGCAAGTTCTTGTATTGTCAAAACCAAAGTCAACACGAGTTTACAGTCAGTTGAAAGTGAGCTCGGATGGAAAATTTGTTTTGTATACTACCAATGAGCTTGGTCAATATAAGATCTGGTTGTATGATGTTCAGAAAAATAAAGCAAAACGAATTTTAAAATCAGGCCATAAGATCGACCGGATCAATGATTATTCCTACCCTTTATTGGCTTGGCATCCAAGCGGAAAATTATTTTCATATATCATTGAGCGCAAAGGCTATTTAGTGATGACTACCTATGAACTGGAAACAAAGGATAGGACAGAAAGTAACATTACAGGTTTTGAGAAAATTCTGGATTATTCCTATAATGATGATGGAAAAAGGGTCGCAATGTCGGCAGTGCAAAAAGGACAAACGGATATTTATGTGTTTTCTGTAGCATCAAGCGCTTATGATCAGATCACAAAAGATATTTATGATGACCTTACCCCACGCTTTGTTCATGGTTCAAAAAAAATAGTTTTTGCTTCCAATCGCCCGGTTGATACGCTGTTTTTTGACCCCAAACGAAAATATGAAGAAGGACAATCGCATAAAGATCTGTTTGTATTTGATAATGTTACAAAATCACGTGTTTTAAAACGTGTTACCAATACACCTTCCATTGATGAAAAATATCCCGCGGATTATGATAGCACGCATATTTCTTATTTGAGTGATCTGAACGGGATCCGTAATCGGTACATCGCACGTTTTGACAGTGTTATTGCCTTTGTTGATACTGCGGCACATTACCGTACAGTTGTTACTTCATTTCCAATAAGCAATTTTTCCCGCAGTATTCTGGAGCAGGATGTAAATGTGAAAGCAAATAAAGTAACGGAGGTATTTTTTGAAAAAGGCAAATATAAAATGTACGTGTCGCCTTTGTCAGTTGCTCAAAGCGGTTCCGTAGATCTGAAAAACACTTCTTATCGTGATTATAAAAACAGATTAGAAAAAAAAGAGCAGATCGAGGCGGATGTGAAAAATAAAAATTTAAATGAAACTCCACAGGCTGAAAATGTTAAAACAATTATAAACAAAGTGGATACTGTTAAAAAGGACTCCAATGAAGTGGATATAAACAATTATAAATTTGAAAATGAACCGAAGAAAGAAGAAAAGAAAGCTGTGCAGCCCAAACAACTGGTTAATACAACTGACACATCAATTGTAAACACAAAAGCAGAGGAAGATTTTCAGTTAGCAAAACAAAGAAATTATAATACCAATTATTCAGTTGATTATGTGGTATCACAACTGGATAACTCGTTTTTAAATACATCGTATCAAAAGTTTACCGGTGGAGGAGGCCCTCTATATTTAAACCCCGGATTGAATGCCTTTTTTAAGATCGGTATGAGCGATTTGTTTGAGGATTACCGTATTGTTGGCGGAATACGTGTTTCAGGGAACTTAAATAGCAATGAATTTATTCTTAGTTATGAAAATCGTATAAAAAACATTGACAAACAATTAATTCTGCATCGCCAGTCCATCCTGAATGTGACTGATAACTCCTCTTTAGTAAAAATATACATGCATGAAGCAAAATATGTTCTAAAATATCCATTTAGTGAAGTAACCAGCTTACGAGGCACCATTGGTTATCGGAATGACAGAACAATATTTACCAGCGTAGATTATAATAATTTGGTTAAACCGGATACTTATGAGAATTGGGGGTCACTTAAGCTGGAATATGTTTTTGATAATACGATCCGCAAAGGCCTGAACTTATATAATGGTGCAAGGGCAAAAATATTTGGAGAGTATTATCGTCAGGTAGATAAAGAAAAAACCGATTTTTTTGTAATTGGATTGGATGCCCGTCATTATAAGAAGCTCTATCGTGATCTAATATGGGCTAATCGTATTGCGGGAAGTACCTCATTCGGACATCAGAAATTAATTTATTACATGGGAGGAGTAGATAATTGGTTCACCCCAAAATTCGATCCTACAACAAATATTGCCCGGGATCAAAATTATGCCTATCAAACGCTGGCAACCAATATGCGCGGATCATTTCAAAATGTACGTAACGGAAATAGTTTTGTTGTTATCAATAGCGAATTACGCTTACCGGTTTTTAAATTTTTGTATAAACGTCCTATTCGTTCTGATTTTGTTCAAAATTTTCAGGTTGTTGTTTTTAGCGATATTGGAACTGCCTGGACCGGTCCTGATCCTTATTCAGATAAAAATTCATTGAATACTACCATTATTGCGCCTAAAGGGAATCCATTGGAAATCACTCTGAATACTCAACACAATCCATTGGTGGGAGGTTATGGCTGGGGCGTTCGCAGCCGTTTATTTGGATACTTCATTCGCTTGGATAGGGCCTGGGCTGTGCAGGATGGCGTGATCCTTAAACCGATCTGGCATTTATCACTAAGTCTTGACTTTTAAAAGTTCTACGAATTACGAAAAAGAAACGAATTACGAATCTGTGTTTGTGAATGCTACTATAATTTTAATGAAACTTATATATTCGTAATTCAAAAAAATCCCGATAGCTATCGGGACGTATTTCGAAGTAAAATAAAAATGAAAAACACTCAACTAAATATGACAGCACTTATTATTTTACTTGCTCTCGGCTTATTAGCAGGGATTCTTAGCGGTATGGTAGGTATCGGTGGAGGTATAGTGATCGTTCCGGCATTGGTTTATTTCTTAGGGTATTCTCAACATCAGGCACAAGGCACAGTATTATTTATGTTTTTATTACCTATCGGTATTTTAGGTGTCTTTAATTATTACCAGGCAGGATATATTGAGTGGAAAACAGCCTGTATCATGGCAACCACATTTCTTGTAGGAAGTTATTTTGGTTCCAAGTTTTCTATTGCTATTGATCAGGTAACATTAAAAAAAGTATTTGGAATAATCATCTTATTGTTATCATTAAAAATGATTTTTGGTAAATAATTATGCAGGAAACAAAACAAAAAATAAAATCGCTTGCAAAACAATATCTTTCTGAAATTACCGAAATCAGAAGACATCTTCATGCACACCCGGAATTATCCTTCGAAGAATACAATACATCCCTTTACATTGCTTCTAAATTGAAATCTTACAACATCCCGTTTACGCAAGGTATTGTCAAAACGGGCATTGTTGCATTGATCGAAGGCAAAAATCCTGCAAAAAAAATAATTGCTTTGCGTGGTGATATGGATGCTTTGCCGATCACAGAGGCAAATAATATGGAATATAAATCACAAAATATTGGTGTAATGCATGCCTGCGGACATGATGTGCATAGCGCTTGTTTGCTTGGTGTTGCAAAGATTTTAAATCAACTAAAAAATGATTTTGAAGGAACAATAAAATTAATTTTTCAACCTGGGGAAGAAAAATTACCCGGTGGAGCTTCCTTAATGATCAAAGAAGGTGTATTGAAAAAACCGGAACCTGAAAGTGTTTTCGGCCAGCATGTATTTCCGAGTATGGAAGTTGGTAAAGTGGGTTTTCGTAATGGCATGTATATGGCCAGCACCGATGAAATATATGTCACTGTAAAAGGAAAAGGCGGACATGCTGCAATGCCGGGTGATTATAACAGTCCTTTACTGATAGCTTCACAAATTTTATTGGAATTAAATAAAACCTTTATGCAGGAAAAACAAAAAGCTCCAACCGTACTGGCATTTGGTAAAATAGAAGGGGCGGGCGCTACAAATGTGATACCTGATGAAGTAAAAATAGAGGGTACATTCCGAACCATGAATGAAGAGTGGAGGGCAGAGGCACATATTAAGATGAA
Organism: Bacteroidota bacterium; assembly: GCA_052389695.1. GTDB lineage: Bacteria > Bacteroidota > Bacteroidia > 2-12-FULL-35-15 > 2-12-FULL-35-15 > 2-12-FULL-35-15. The sequence goes on from JBQTHQ010000061.1 coordinate 14,350, forward strand.
AAAAATAGCGGAAGATGTTGCAAAACAAATGGGCGGGAGCTGTGAATATAAGATTGAGAACGGTTACCCGTTTTTAGTGAATGATGAACAAATTACAAATCGTGCGCGCGCTGCAGCTGAAGATTATTTAGGTAAAGAAAATGTAGAAGAGTTACCAATGCGCATGACCGGTGAAGATTTTGCATTTTTTTCGCAACAAAAGCCGGTTTGTTTTTACCGCTTAGGTACAGCCAATGCAGCTAAAGGCATTACAAGCGGAGTGCATACTTCTACATTTGATATTGATGAGCGAGCTTTGGAGATTGGAACCGGCTTAATGGCCTGGCTCGCATTAAATGAATTGAATCAATAATATAGATGAGATGGAAAATACTGATGATCTGAAAAAATATTTTAATTCGAAAGAATACATCACGACTATTGTTGGTGGAGAGGAAGAAATAAAATCTCAAAAAATAACCGGAGATAAAATAGCTGCGCTTATTTCCTTATTGACCGATCCTAAAAATAAAGATATAAAAGAAGAAGCATTGCTCGCTTTAAAAAGAGAAAAAGGCGGAGAAGTCTTGCTAGCTGCTATTGCTAGTCCTAACGCAGAAAAAGACAGGCATATTTTAGTAGCTGCCTGCTGGGAGTCGGAGATAAATTTTAGTAAATATTTACCTTTCTTTATTACGCTTGCTTTAAGTACAGATTATTTGGTTTCATTGGAAGCAATAACAGTTATTGAAAATATGGAAGGCCCCTTTAATGAAGCAGCTCTGAAAGATGGGATAAAAAAAATAAAAGAGCAGCAAAAGAATATTGCCAATGAAAGGGTTGTTTTATTTAATGATTTGGTAAATACACTTCAGAATTTTTTAAGCTCTTCTGGTCAAATGCAATCTTAAACGCTTTTATAATTTCAGTTTATGCATTTTAATTTTTTGATTATCTCCAAATTCTTATTATTTCTACTTCCTTTAATTAATCAAAGTGTTGTTGCTCAAAATCCTGTAGATAGCTTACTGTATGAATTGAAAATGTCAAAAAAGGATACAACCAAAGTAAATATCCTTAATACTCTTTTTATAGAATATGTAGATAAAGAACCTGTTAAAGCTTTAATGTATAGTAAGGAGGCATTGGCATTAGCTGAAGAACTCGGTTATACCATTGGCATATCGGTAGCACTTAATAATATTGCAGGGAATTATTGGAGTCAGGGAAATTATGAAGAATCCTTAAAATATCTTCTTAGAGCGTTAAAAATTAATGAACGACAAGGTGATAAGTTAAAAATTTCAAATTCTCTTGGTAATGTAGGGCTTTTGTATTGGAAACTTGGCAATATTAATAAAGCTCTTGAATACCAGCTTAATTCATTAAAAATTATTGAAGAACTTGAACAGGAAGAAGATGAAGCCTACTGTTTAGGCAATATCGGAATATTATATAGAGAACAGGGAAATAAGACAAAAGCTCTTGAGTATTATAATAGATCGTTAAAAATCCAGAAAAAAATAGGTGATAAGGAAGGAATTGCTCTTTCTTTAAATAATATCGGAAATGTTTATGCAGACCAGGGATTTCGGGAAAAAGCGCTGGACAATTATTTTAAATCATTGCGTATATGGAAGGAGCAGGGTAATAAGAATGATATGGCTATGATTTACAATAATATCGGACTAATATATAAAGATTTGGCTAAAATTTCCCGGAAGTCATCAGATTTTAAAAAAGGGATAAAATACTTGGATAGTAGCTTAGTTTTAGCCAAAGAGTTGGGAGCAAATGATTTGTTAAAAGAAGCATATTTACCCTTATCCGATATTTATAATGACATGGGTAATTGTGGAGAAGCTTATAAATACTATAAACTTTATTCCGATATAAAAGATACTCTCTTGAATGCCGAAACAACCAGAAGTTTTGCGCAAATGCAAACACTTTATGAAACTGAAAAAAAAGATAAGGAGATCATACTATTAAATAAGGATAAAGAAATTCAGGATGTAGAATTAAATAAGCAAAGGTTAGTTCGGAATTCATTTATTGGTGGTTTTCTCCTGTTGCTGTTAGTTGCGTTATCCATTTTTCGGGGATATAAACAAAAACAAAAGGCCAACACGAAACTGACAGCACAAAATCAAATTATAGAAGAGAAAAATAAAGACATTACAGACAGTATTAATTATGCAAGACGTATACAGAATGCCATTCTTCCTTCCATTGACTTAATTTATGAAACCCTGGAAGATTCTTTTGTTTTATATAAACCCAAAGATATTGTCAGCGGAGATTTTTACACTTTTATCAAAAAAAATGACAAAGTGATTATTGCCGCTGCTGATTGTACCGGCCATGGGGTTCCTGGTGCATTTATGAGTATGATTGGAAATAATCAATTAAATCATATTATTATTGAAAAAGAAATATTACAACCTTCAGAAATATTGAACAATTTACATGAAGGGATACGTTCCGCTTTAAAGCAGGATATTGCGGAAGGACAAACAAGGGACGGAATGGATATTGCTCTATGTTCAATAGATTTGAAACAAAAAGAAATCCAATATGCAGGCGCCAACAGGCCTTTGTATCTTTTAAAAAATGGGCAATTGGAAGAAATAAAAGCTAATAAATTTTCAATAGGAGGCTTGCAGAGTGAGGATAAACGAAAGTTTAATAATCATATAATTCCGATCAGTGCAAGTGATTCAATGTATATATTCACTGATGGATATGCGGATCAATTTGGAGCCAATAGTGGGAAAAAGTTTATGACAAAGCGCTTTAAAGAATTGTTGTTTTCTATACAAGACAAAAGTATGAAGGAACAGAAAACCATTCTGGATGATACTATTGAAAAATGGAAAGGAAACTTGGAACAAGTAGATGATATACTTGTAATTGGCATACGGTTTTGAGAATAGAAATTCCTCAAATTTTTTTAAGCTCTTCCGGCAAGTAAGAACAACACTGCCATTCGCACCGCTACACCATTTTCTACCTGCTCAAGAATAATGCTTTGAGAACTATCAGCTACATCGCTGGTGATCTCAACACCTCTGTTGATCGGTCCCGGGTGCATCACCACAATTTTTTTAGAAAGTGAATCCAGTATTTCTTTGTTCAATCCGAAGAGCATGGTATATTCACGTAAGGAAGGGAAGTATTTTATATCCTGGCGCTCCAGCTGTATGCGAAGCATGTTGGCTACATCGCACCATTCCAAAGCCTTTTTTAAATTGTGTTCTACTTTTACATTTAAACTGCGGATATACTTTGGCATTAAGGTGGTTGGACCACATACCATTACTTCGGCACCTAATTTTTGCAGACAGAATATATTCGAAAGTGCCACTCGCGAGTGAAGGATGTCACCTATGATGGCTACTTTTTTTCCTTTTATACTTCCCAGTTTTTCCTTTATAGAAAATGCATCCAGTAAAGCTTGTGTCGGGTGCTCATGTGCCCCATCTCCGGCATTAATGATCTTTGCATCAATGTGGTTTGATAAAAATACCGCTGCTCCCGGATTGGGATGGCGCATGACCACCATATCCACCTTCATTGCCAATATGTTATTTACTGTATCGATTAGCGTTTCCCCCTTTTTTACAGAGGAAGAGGATGAAGCAAAGTTGATCACATCAGCGCTTAAGCGTTTTTCAGCAAGTTCAAATGATAGTTTGGTGCGGGTAGAGTTTTCGAAAAATAAATTGGCAATGGTAATATCTCTAAGAGAAGGGACTTTTTTGATGGGGCGATTGATGACTTCTTTAAAATTTTCAGCCGTACTTAAAATTAAATGGATATCATCGGCTGTCAGATCTTTGATCCCAAGTAAATGTTTCGTGCTTAGCTTAGTCATTCTTTTATTTGTTGAGTTAGAGATCTGGTGATTTGGAGATTTGATCAGAGCTTAATTTTATTTAAATCTCTAATTCTCCATTTCTCCAATTCAATAATTCATTAATGTTACTTTATCTGCTCCATCACTTTCTTTCCATTCTACTTTTACTTTCTCTGATGCTATGGAGTCTATCGTTTTTCCTACATATTTTGCTTGTATTGGTACATTGCGGCTCAATCTCCTGTCGATCAGCACCAATAATTCAACATCATAAGGCCTTCCGAAAGCGAGCATGGCATCCAGTCCGGCACGAATGGTGCGCCCTGTATAAAGCACATCGTCCACCATCACTACTTTTTTGTTTTCAATGATAAAATCGATCTCCGTGGCGTTAGGGACTAATTCTTTGGTACGGAAATCATCCCGGTAGAAGGTAATATCCAAACTACCATACCTGATGTCTTTTTTATTGAGGATCTCAGAAAGCTTTTTATGAATGCGTTTTGCGAGGTAAATTCCGCGAGGTTGAAGCCCTATGATTACTGTTTCAGAAAAATTATTGTGAACTTCAATTAACTGGTAACAAAGCCGGGTAACGGTAATTTCAAACTGTTTACTGTCTAAAATGATCTTAGGCTTCATCATATTCAGAGGTCAAATATACACAATTTTGCGATAGGTCAGCAGAACAAAATTATCTTTGTGTTTAATGTTTTAGAAAATTTCAAAATATGATGGTGTGTTTGTCACTCTGAGCCTGTCGGAGAGTTTGCGCAAGCTGCCCTCATGTTTCAATAAGCTGAACATGACAGCCCACATTAAATTATTGTTAAACAAAGAATATATCTACATTGCCTACAATAAGCCGGTAGGCGTTGTTTGCACTACTGAAAAAGTAGAAGGAAATATTATTGATGCGATAAAGCACCCTGATGGCCTGTTGCCCATTGGAAGATTAGATAAGGATTCGGAAGGTTTGATACTGTTAACCAATGATAAAAGCATTATCAATAAGATCATCCATCCGGATTTTGAACATGAAAAAGAATATATAGTTACATTGAATATGCCTTTGCGTAATCAGTTTATCAAACAAATGGCGGAAGGGATTGATATTGGAACTGAGATCACCAAACCTTGTAACATAAAAGCGGAGCCAAATTCAAGGCGTATTTTCAGGATTGTATTGAAACAGGGCCTGAACCGGCAGATCCGAAGGATGTGCAATGCTTTTGGGTACCAGGTGTTGAAGCTGCAAAGGATAAGGATTATGCATATTCAGATAGGTAAACTAAAACCAGGTGAATGGCGTTACCTGACAGGGGAAGAGCTGGAAGAAATGTTACGTTTACTCAAATAATTCAGTGAAATTTGCCTGTATTTCAATAAAAATCTCTATATTCGCAATCCCATTAAAATGTTATCGGTTAATTGTTATCAGTTTATAAGGGTTTTTAACTCTTATTTTGTAACCATTACCAATAACTATTAACTAATAACCATTAACTAATAACTTAAAACAAAATGCCAGCAAAAATCAGATTACAACGTCATGGTAAAAAGGCCAATGCTTTTTTCCATATTGTAATTGCGGATGGTCGTGCACCTCGAGACGGAAAGTTTATTGAGAAAATTGGTACGTACAACCCAACTACAAATCCAGCAACTATTTTAATCGACAGCGATAAAGCGCTTGCCTGGTTAAATAAAGGCGCTCAACCAACAGACACTTGTCGTGCGATCCTTTCCTACAAAGGGATCATGTACAAAAATCACTTACAAGGTGGTGTTGCAAAAGGCGCTTTAACGCAAGAACAGGCAGATGCTAAGCTTGCAAAATGGTTGTCTGATAAAGAAACCAAAGTAACCGGTAAAGTGGATACATTAGCGAATGCTAAAAAAGACGCTTACAAAAACCGTATGGCTGCTGAAGTTGCCGCTAAAGAAGCAAAAGCCGCTAAAATAGCTGCTAAAAACACTCCTGCTCCTGAAGCACCTGCTGAAGAAGCAGCTGCTCCTGAGGCTTCCGCACCGGCTGCTGAAGAAACACCAAAGGCAGAAGCATAATTATATTTTAAAATTAATTCAAAAGGCAGCTGACAAATTCAGTTGCCTTTTTAGTTTAGACCTTCAAGGTTTTTAAAACCTTGAAGGTCTTTAACAAAAAAAATGAATAAAAACGAATGTTTTAATTTGGGGTATATTGCCAGAAGGGTTGGAAACAAAGGTGAACTGCTTTTTGTTTTAGATGTGGATGATCCTTTACGTTATAAAAAACTGGAATCGATTTTTGTAGAGCGTAATAATTCATTGGTTCCATTCTTCATCAAAAAAGTTCAACTGCGTGGAAATAATGCTACCGTGAGTATCGATGGTATTGATACTATTGAACGCGCTGAAGAATTGGTTAAATCGGGTTTATTTCTTCCATTATCGTTTTTACCTGAGCTCAACGGCAAAAAATTCTATTTTCATGAAATATCAGGATTTACAGTTGTTGACAAGGTGTATGGCGAGATCGGTGTGGTAGAAAGTGTTTTGGATTTTCCACAACAAGCTGTATTTCAAATAAAAAAAGGAGATCAGGAAATCCTGGTCCCTGCAAAGGAAGAATTTATTATTAGTATCAATCGTGCTGATAGACGCTTGGAAATACAGGCACCTGAGGGTTTAATTGATATTTATATTTCAAATAAAGAACCGGACGATTCTGAAAAAGAAACGGATACCGACTAAAACATTGTGAATACAGGAAATTTAGTTTAACTTTATTCTACGATCGTTTACAATGGTGTATGCCCAATCAAACTTTTGTTTTTAAACAGTTTAAGATCAACCAGAATAAGTGTGCTATGAAAGTAGGCACTGATGCAGTCTTATTGGGTTCCTGGGTAAATGTTTCCCACGCAAAAACTATTTTGGATATAGGTACCGGAACCGGTATTATCGCCTTGATGCTGGCACAACGCACCGCGGCACATATTGATGCAATTGATATTGATACGAATGCTTATGAACAGGCAACTGAAAACGTAAATAATTGCAGTTGGAAAGATCGCATTGACGTTCATCATATCTCCTTGCAGCAATTTGCAATCACCAGTGATCGTAAATACGACCTGATCGTAAGTAATCCTCCTTATTTTATAGATTCATCTAAAGCTTTGGAAGAATCACGTACAAATGCCCGCCATACGGACCAGTTACCTTTTGATGCTTTGTTGGAAGGAGTGTTGAAGTTATTAAATCCGACAGGAAAATTTTATGTAATACTACCTCCAAAAGAAAGTGAATTATTTCGTGAAAAAGCGGAAGAACATAAATTATATTTAACCAAACGGACACGCATCATTACACGTACTGATAAGCCTGAAAAACGTTTGTTGATGCGTTTTGAATTTACACACAGGGCTTTTTCGGAGGATTCTATTACTATTGAAGCCGATGAAAGGCACTCCTATACAGATGAATACAAGGAGTTGACCAAAGATTATTACCTGGGATTTTAAATCTCTTTCTCCTGGAAAACTATTCCATACGTTTCCAACTCTTTTAAAACCGGCTCATAAATCTCTTTGATGGTAGGAATCACAACACCTCGCGCGGTAATTTTGTCTTGCAGAATTAATTTTGCGGTAATGGCTAATGGTAAACCCACTGTCTTCGCCATGGCAGTATACGTTTGGTCTTCGCCTTTTACGATGAGGGAAGAAATTATTTTTTTTGTTTTTAATCCTTCTTTGGCAGTTCTGTATTCAAATTGATGCTGCATCACGATCATGTCCTTGTCATGATCTTTTAATATCCATCTTTCTTCCAGCAAATCTTGCAGGATCTGTGCAGGGCTTGCATTGGCCAGTCTTATTTTTTTATCATCAAATATTCTCAGCCATTCTATTTTCTGAAGTGTTTCAGCATCCATCTCATCACCCATAAATGCCACTAATTTTTCTTTGGTTGTTGGTTTTCTTACAGAACCATCCGAACGCATGGCTTCAATAGAGCTTGGTAAAAATGCTTCCAGCATCTGGCGGTAGGTCAATGTATCTGAAGCTTCAATTTTATAGGTATCATCGGTCAAACCTAATTTTACAAATACATTCCATGCTTTACAATATCCCGGCATACGCAATGTTCCGCGCAGCATGGTAGGAATATTTTCAAGATGATAAGATTTTCGGTAGGACAATGAATCACGATTGGCATAACCTTCGAAATTTCCTAAACCGTAAACTTCTATTGTTTCAATTTGAGAAAACAAACGATTATAAGGGATGTATTTGTATTCTCCATTCTCAATATATTGTGCCGTGCCTTGTCCGGCCAACACTACATTACGCGGATTCCAGGAAAACTTATAGCCCCAGGGGTTGTCATTGTTTTCAGGAGCAACCAAACCACCGCAATAGGATTTGAATGAAGTTAATTCTCCGCCTTGCGAATGAATATGGTCGACCACTTTCATCGCTGAAGCATGATCGATACCGGGATCAAGCCCGATCTCATTCATTAAAATAATTCCAGCTTTTTTGGCTTGCGCATCCAGCTCTGCCATATCTTTTGAAACATAAGATGCAGTAGCAAGGTGTTTTTTATAACGGATGCAATCTTTTGCAACACTCAAATGCATTGTTGCGGGTAACATTGAAATAACAATATCAGCACGTCCTATTTCTTCTTTACATTGGAGATAATTATTAACATCAAAAGCGATCGCTCTGGCATTGGGATGATTGCCAACTTTTTGCTTTACCAGGTTAAGAGAAACATCACCAACGGTAATGTTCCAGTTTTCTTTAGCAGAATTGTCGAGCAAATATTTTATTAGTGATGAAGCCGATCGTCCGGCTCCTATTACTAAGATGTTTTTCATAGCATGCGAATATACAAAAACATGTAATTTAGGGAACTTAGGTTGGGTCTTATTTTTATATTTACACCATGCAAAAACAATTTTTAGTATTCAGCGGATTCTCAGGAGCAATAGCAGTTGCTTTTGGTGCAATGGGGGCTCATTTTCTAAAGTCAAAACTGGAATCCGGTTTAATTACAGAAATCAATCTTTACACGTTTGAAACAGCAGTGAAATATCATATCTACCATACACTTGTTTTGTTGATCATTGCTTTGCTTGCAGATAAACTAAACACCAGAATATTATCCAAAGCAGGTTATTGTTTCATAGCAGGGATATTTCTATTCTCGGGTTCCTTGTATTTGCTTTCTACCGGTACTTTATTAGGACTAACAAATTTGCGTTGGCTGGGGCCGATAACGCCTGTTGGAGGCTTGTGTTTTATTTCCGGCTGGGTATTGATAGCGGTAGCAGGAATGAAGAAAATTAGTAGTTTGTAGTTCGTTGTTCAACGCTTATTAAATATATGATAATACAAACTAATAGTAACAAATAATGAATGAGAGCTTCTAACAACTACGAACCACGAGCTAATAAACTATTAATCAAATGACCAATAATTATAATAAATATAAAGAGTTAATGAATAAAATTGCGGATGTGCAGTTTTCTGCGGGTGTTTTAAACTGGGATCAGGAAACGTACATGCCTGCTAAAGGGGCTGAATTTCGTGCCCAACAATTATCCACACTGGCCGGTATTTCGCATGAACTTGCTACTTCAAAAGAATTAGGTGAGCTGCTGAATTCATTGAGCACTGATGCTTCTCTGTCTGAAAAAGAAAAACGAAACATCAAACAATCCCTGAAGAATTATAATGATAATAAAAAATACACTACTGCTTTTGTACAGGAATTGAGTAAAACAATTTCAGAAACTTTTCAAGCATGGCAAAAAGCAAAAGAAAAAAATGATTTTGCATCGTATGCGCCTCACCTGGAAAAGCTGGTTAAACTTAAACGTGAAGAGTGTAAAATATTAGGTTATAAAGCGCATCCTTATGATGCATTGCTGGATCAGTATGAGCCGGGAGCTAAAACAGCGGATCTGGAAGTGTTGTTTGCAGATGTACGGGAACAATTGGTTGCTTTTGTTAAGCAAATAGCAGCAAAGCCTCAAAACAATGATAGTTTTATGTTTTTACAATATGATAAACAGAAGCAGTGGGATTTTGGAGTTGAGCTGTTGAAACAAATGGGCTATGATTTTGATGCGGGGAGGCAGGACATTTCTTCCCACCCCTTTACAATCAGTTTCGGTTCACTTGATGTGCGTGTAACCACCCGTGTGAATGAAAAGGATATCAATGAAATGATATGGAGTTGTATTCATGAAGGCGGGCATGCTTTGTATGAGCAGGGGTTGCCTTCAAGTGAATACGGGTTGCCATCCGGTGAATATGTTTCATTGGGTATCCATGAATCACAATCGCGGTTATGGGAAAATAATGTAGGGCGAGGTTTGCCGTATTGGAAAGCGAATTTTTCAAAGCTTCAAAAAGCATTTCCTGAAAATTTTAAAAACGTAACTGTGGAAGACTTTTACAAAGCGATGAATATTGTAAAACCTTCACTGATACGAACATCAGCCGATGAATTAACCTATCATTTTCATGTGCTGATACGTTTTGAGATAGAAAAAGCATTGATAGAAGGAACTATTGAAGTGAAGGGCCTTCCTGATTATTGGAATAAAAAATACAAAGAATACCTCGGTATTGAGGTTCCAAGCGATACGAAAGGGGTTTTACAGGATATTCACTGGAGCCACGGTAGTTTGGGGTATTTTCCTACATATTCATTGGGGAGTTTTTATGGGGCCCAATTTTTTGCCCAGGCTGAAAAAGAGATCAATGATCTTGAAAAGGAGATACAGAACGGCAATATGAAACCGCTTTTGGCCTGGTTGCGTGAAAAAGTCCATAAGCATGGTAAATACTATACTGCAGAAGAATTATGTATTCATATTACAGGTGAGAAGCTGAACTTTAAATATTTTATGGATTATGCTAAAAAAAAATACACAGGCTTGTATGAATTGTGACATATGATCTGCGCTTTTGAGAATATTGTGTAAAAAGCAAAATAATTTATCAACAGTTAAATGGTTATATATGAATTTAATTAAACACATTAATATATTGATAATTAAATAATTATATATTAAATTATTGATTAAATAAGTTTGTGAAAAAAAAAACTAAATAAGCTTATATCTGACAATCCTAAAGCCCTAAATTTTTCGTAAATTTGGGGCCTCTTATTTAATATAAGTAACCAAAAACAAAAATCAAGATGAATGAATTTGGAATAAAGGCCAAGAACGCAAGTGTAGCAAGTTTAGGTTTAGAAAATGTATCCGCGGCTTATTGGAACCTGAATGTAGCGGAATTAGTAGAAGAAACATTGGTAAGAGGAGAAGGCGTATTAACAGATACAGGGGCATTGGCGGTTGATACAGGAGAATTTACAGGCAGATCCCCAAAAGATAAATTTATTGTGGTGGATGATATCACGAAAGATACTATCTGGTGGGGTGATGTGAATTTTAAATACGATGCCGATAAATTTGATATCCTTTACAACCGCATGTGTGCTTACCTTGCCGGGAAAGATATTTATGTTCGCGATTCGTATGCCTGCGCAGATCCCAAATACCGCCTCAATATTCGTGTTGTGACAGAATACCCTTGGTCCAACTTATTTGCCAATAACTTATTTTTACGTCCTACACATGATGAAATAGCCCAGTTTAATCCTGAATGGACCATCCTGTGTGTTCCCGGATACAAAGCAAAACCCGAGATCGATGGTACCCGCCAGCATAATTTTACTATTTTAAATATGACGAAGAAAGTCATTTTGATAGGAGGATCGGGTTATACAGGGGAGATCAAAAAGGGGATCTTCTCATTATTGAATTATCTTTTACCGCATAAAAAAGGAGTACTACCAATGCATTGCTCTGCAAATGTCGGTAAGCAAGGTGATACGGCTATTTTCTTTGGTTTATCAGGTACCGGTAAAACAACGCTTTCCGCTGATCCTAACCGCGGATTGATCGGTGATGATGAGCATGGCTGGAGCGATACAGGAGTATTTAATTTTGAAGGCGGTTGTTATGCAAAATGTATTGATCTTACAAAAGAGAAAGAGCCTGAAATTTTTAATGCCATTAAATTTGGCGCTTTATTGGAGAATATTGAGTTTTTTGAAAACACCGCAACTGTTGATTATAGCAATATCTCCAAAACAGAGAACACACGCGTTGGTTACCCGCTTAATTTTATTGATAATGCTGTAGAGCCATCCGTAGGAAGCATCCCAAAAAATATTTTCTTTTTGACCTGCGATGCGTATGGTGTATTGCCGCCCATTTCAAAATTAACAGCCGGACAAGCCATGTATCATTTTATTTCGGGATATACTGCTAAAGTGGCCGGTACTGAAATGGGAATCACAGAACCCACATTAACGTTCTCCGCTTGTTTCGGGAAGGTGTTTTTACCATTACATCCAACTAAATATGCGGAATTGCTGGGTGAAAAATTAAAGAAGAACAATGTAAATGTATGGTTAGTAAACACCGGCTGGTCAGGCGGAGCTTACGGTACAGGCAGCAGAATGAAATTATCTTTTACGCGTGCAATGATCACCGCCGCATTAACCGGTAAATTGGATAATGTAAAATATTCCACACTGCCGATCTTTGGATTACAAATGCCGACAGAGTGTCCGGATGTTCCTTTTGAGATATTAAATCCACGCAATACCTGGAAAGATAAAGGAGCTTATGATGCCACTGCAAATAAACTGGCATCTTCCTTCATAAAAAACTTTGAGCAATACGCTGATGCAGCAAATGAGGAGATCTTGTCTGCTTCGCCTAAGGCAGCAGTTGTGAATGCTTAATATTTTTTGAGTTTAATTTATTATAGAAACGTCCTGGGATACCGGACGTTTCTATTTTAGTACTATTGATTTAAGTATGATAATAGATAATTTTTTTAAAAAACAGCCTGCTGTAAAAAGACATATAGCAAAAACAATAACCTGGAGAATTATTGGTACTGTAGATACAATGATCCTGGGCTGGATTGTGACAGGGAACCCAATGACCGGAGTTAAAATTGGAGGCTTGGAAGTAGTTACAAAAATGGTTTTATATTTTTTACATGAGCGATTATGGTATAAGGTCAATTTTGGATTGCCTGCAAGAAAAAATTAATCAGGCAAATAATACGAAACGTCCGGCTCCGATATTCGAGGCGGGACGTTTCTGTTTACCAGCTTTATTTTTAGTAATTTTGCGGCGATATAAAATCGTAAATTGAATATGGAATTGATCGATAGAAAAGTAAGCCCTTCCTTTAAAACGGTAGAAAAAATAGAAATGATCAAAGCAAGTGAAAAACGCTTGCACAACAATATTCCTGTTTATGCTATTAATGCAGGCACGCAGGAGCTGATAAAGATCGAATTTCTGTTTTCCGCAGGAATGTATTATCAGCAATTGCCTTTACAGGCAGCTACTGTAAATACTATGCTGGAAGAAGGTACTTCAAAAATGACCGCTGCTCAAATTGCGGATGCGGTTGACTATTATGGTGCTTTCCTGGAAACAGGCACTTCGCAGGATACTGCTTCGGTTATTTTATATACGCTTAATAAACACCTGAAATCAACATTGCATGTGGTGGAACAGATCATCAAGGATTCTGTTTTCCCGCAAGCGGAACTGGACACATATCTTCAAAATAAAAAACAAAAATTTTTAGTGAACAACCAAAAGGTGGGTAATGTTGCCCGCAAGCGCTTTACTGAGCTTATTTATGGAGAAAAACATCCTTATGGTGTAAATTTAAAGGAGAAAGATTTTGATGTAATACATCCCGGGTTAGTGAAAGATTTTTATTCAAAATTTTATCGTGCAAATAATTGTAAAATAATTTTAGCCGGCAAAGTGAATGATGATGTGTATGCCTTGCTGGATGAACATTTTGGTGGTAATGACTGGTTAGCAACTAATGATCTAAAAGTGCCAGAGGGAATTGTAAATCCTGTAAAAGAAAGAGAGCAGCTGATCTATAAAGAGGATGCCTTACAATCAGCAATTCGTATTGGTAAAGTATTGTTCAATAAAACTCATCCTGACTATCAGAAACTATTGGTGTTAAATACTGTTTTTGGCGGTTATTTCGGATCAAGGTTGATGTCGAATATCCGCGAGGATAAGGGGTATACCTATGGAATAGGCTCAGGAATAGCCTCTTTGCAGAATTCAGGATACTTTTTTATTTCTACGGAAGTAGGAGTGGAGGTATGTAAAAATGCATTAAAGGAAATATATTTCGAAATGAACCGTTTACGCAATGAGTCGGTCACTGAAGATGAGTTGAGATTGGTTAAGAATTATATGTTAGGGACTTTTTTGCGCAGTGTAGATGGCCCATTTGCTATGGCAGACCGGTTTAAAAGTATTTTAGAATATGGCTTGGGCTATGATTATTTCGACAGGTACATTGCAACTATTAAAGGTATTTCAGCATCTGAGTTAAGAGAACTGGCCAATACTTATTTTGACAAGGATACAATGGTTGAATTGGTAGTAGGTAAAAAATAAATATATAATTGATTATCAATATATTATATTGTTTAAGTAAACTAAATGTTTAAAAAAATAATTCTCATAATTTGTTTGTTGTATTCAATTACAGGGTTTGCATCTGTGAATTCTCCGCAGCCGCATTGTATTTCAGTACTACCAAATGGTGATATAACTCTTACCTGGTCAACCCCTGCAGATCCCGGTGGTACATTTAACAGTTATCATATTTATACTTCTTTAGCTGTTGGCGGGCCATACACGCTGCTTGACAGTGTTTTCACATATACACAAACAGCCTACACGCATGTAGGGGCCAATGGAAATACAGCATCCCGGTATTATTATATTGCAACACGTTATACTGGTGGAAGCGGGCAGGCCTATTCAGCACCGATAGATACAATAAGATCGATTTTTTTGAATGTAATAAATCCCGGTAACGGAACAGCGCTGTTATTCTGGAATTCGATCGCCACACCGGCTCTTGTCTCATCAACAGGTACATACAACATTTACCAGGAATATCCCTTGGGTGTATGGACATTGACCGGAACTACAAAAAATTTAAACTTCATTGATACTATTTTTATTTGCAATGATACCATCAATTATAAAGTAGAAATAGCAGATGCGACAGGCTGTACTTCTGTTTCTTCTATTGATGGCGGGAAATTTCAAAACACCATCGTTCCTGTTACTCCTGTTTTGGATACTTTAAGTGTGGATGATAATAATAACGCGCAAATGAACTGGAGTGTTAACACATCACCTGATGTAGAAGCTTATGTAGTATACAAAGCTAATGGTTTATTATGGATACCGATCGACACTGTTTATGGTATAAACAACACCAGTTTCACTTATTTATTATCAAATGCCCAGCTGGGCTCAGAAGAATACCGCATTGCAGCTTATGATACTTGTAGTAAAATAAGTCCCATGGGAGTTTCCTTTAAAACCATTTATTTAACTTCTTCATCAGATATCTGCAACCGAAGCGTTATTCTTAATTGGAGTGCTTATCCTGCATTAGGAACAGGATTGTCAGGTTATCGTATTTATCAGTCTACAGCAGGTTTAACGGGGCCTTATGCCTTAATAGGCTCAGTATCATCAACTGAACTGATTTATACCGCTACAGGTTTAGCTCCAACTACCACCTATTATTATAAAGTACAGGCTTTTGATGCTTCGGGCACAAAAACAGTTTCTTCCAACCGGATCAGCTTTTATTCATCGGTTCCAATCCCTCCGACTTTTTCATACCTGCGAAGCGCAACTGTAGCGGGCCCGGATCGTATAATTTTAACTTGTCATGTGGATATTGCCGCTTCCACTTTGAAATATAAAATTATGCGTTCGTCTGACGGTATTAATTTTACCCACATCGGAACAGTTCTTAAAGGTACTGTAACGCCAATTACTTTTACTGATAAAAAAGTAAATACCGATAAATTCAGCTATTACTATAAAGTGATCAATGTAGATAGCTGCGGGTATGATGGAATGGAAACAAACTTTGCAAAAACAATATTACTAAAAGCGATCAGTAACAGTTATGATATGACCAATGAACTTACCTGGAATGATTATGAAGGTTGGACCAGTGTGTTGTCCTACAATATCTACAGGGGAATTGATGGTACGATCGATCCTGCACCCATTGCCAATGTTCCTTTTGCAGGATCTGCCGACAATGCATATGTAGATGATATTTTCGGCCAGTTGCAGGGCGAAGGAGTATTTAATTACCGCATAGAAGCACTGGAAGGCCCTGGAAATCTGTATGGTTTTGTTGACACGAGTTTATCGAATATTGCCGATGCTTATCAGGAGCCACTGGTCCATATTCCAAACGCTTTCAGGCCGGGGGAAAAAATTAACAGCATTTTTATTCCTGTAACTACTTATGTCGACTTTCAGGAATATGAGTTCTCTATCTTTGACCGTTGGGGAATGCAATTATTTACAACAGAGGATGTTTTAGAGGGATGGGATGGAACCCATAAAGGAAAAATATGTGAATTTGGCGTATTTGTTTATATTCTTCA
>JBQTHQ010000062.1:0-23360 GCA_052389695.1 Bacteroidota bacterium
TACAACAGCGGCAACAGGAAAAGGATTCGCTATTGCTTCAGCTGCATTGACCTCATTGGCATTATTCGCGGCATTTGTTGGAGTAGCAGGGATTTCAGCAATAGATATTTATAAAGCACCTGTTTTAGCTGCTCTTTTTGTTGGAGCAATGATCCCGTTTATTTTTTCCGCTTTGTGTATTGCGGCCGTTGGTAAGGCTGCAATGGATATGGTTCAGGAAGTACGCAGGCAGTTCCGTGAAATTCCCGGAATTATGGAATATAAAGCAAAACCGGAATATGAAAAATGTGTGGAGATCTCAACGAAAGCTTCTATTCGTGAAATGATGATGCCGGGGGCAATTGCTTTATTGACGCCATTAATAATTGGTTTCGGATTGAAAGGAATTTTTGCTGAAGTAAGTTCAGCGGAAATATTAGGAGGTTTATTAGCAGGTGTAACGGTATCAGGCGTATTGATGGGGATCTTCCAGAACAATGCAGGCGGGGCATGGGATAATGCAAAAAAATCTTTTGAAAAAGGAGTAATGATCAATGGAGAAATGTCCTACAAAAAATCAGAATCTCATAAAGCTTCTGTAACAGGGGATACCGTTGGTGATCCATTTAAAGATACTTCAGGGCCTTCCATGAATATCCTTATAAAATTAATGTCCATTGTTTCATTAGTAATTGCTCCTTACATCGCGGTAAATAATGCTGATGGTGGTGTTAATGGTTGTGAAATGAAAACAGAATGTTGTATTGAGAAAACGATCTCCTGTGAAAATACGAATTGCGACATGGCAAGATGCATGAACATGACAAAAGAAGAATGTGCTGCATATTGTGATTCTGTTGGATGCACTCCTGAACAAAAAGCTATTTGTGTGGAACATGCAGGCATGTCAGATGAGCTATTAGCCCGAGGTATGGGAGAAGGGAAATCATGTTGCGCTAAAAAAGAAGCCAAGTCATGTTGCAAAAAAGATGCTGTATCTTGCTGCGCTGACAATGGTTGTACAAAAGCTTGCAAGACCAAAGAAGAATGTATGAAGAATTGCGGAGAAGTTTGTGCTGAGAAGCATTAGTTGCACGTCATTGCGAGTTCGCTAGGATGGACAAAGCAATCTCTTTCAAATAAATAAAAAATGCTCCGCAATTTGTGGGGCATTTTTATTTTAGTTTTTCCCCGCAATCGCATCCGCACATTTCTGTCCATCAATAGCTGCCGAAACAATACCCCCGGCATATCCTGCACCTTCACCGCAAGGATATAAACCTTTTATTTGTGGATGTTGTAATGTTTGATTGTCGCGTGGAATACGCACGGGAGAAGAAGTACGTGATTCAACACCAACGATCACAGCATCATTACTTAAATAACCTCGCATCTTTTTTCCAAATTCTTTAAATCCTAATTGCAAACGTTTTCCAATAGCTTCAGGCAATAGTGCATGTAATGGTGCTGATTTGATTCCCGGTTGATAAGATGATTCCGGCAGAGTAGGAGAGAGCTTGTTATTCACAAAATCCAATAAACCTTGTGCAGGAGCTGCCTGGGTTTTTCCGCCAGCTTCCCAGGCCGTTTTTTCCAAAGCTTGTTGATAACGTAATCCTGCTAAAGGACCATGTTGTTTGAAGTTCTGTAGATCTTCTACTTCTGTTGTAACTACTATTCCTGAATTTGCAAACGGATTATTTCTTTTTGATGGCGACCAGCCATTGGTCACTATTTCACCCGGTGCTGTTGCACAAGGTGCTATAATTCCGCCCGGACACATACAAAATGAATATACTCCTCGTCCCAATGCCTGGTGAACCAAACTGTAGGAAGCCGCAGGTAAATATGCCCCCCGCCCTAAAGGGTGCTGTTTTGTTTCTCCCTTTAGGGTTGGGGCTAAATGATATTGCAGTGAATCGATCAAAGCCTGCGGATGCTCTACACGTACACCCATTGCAAAAGTTTTTCTTTCAATTAAAATATTTTTTAAATGCAATAGTTCAAAAATATCTCTTGCACTGTGGCCTGTAGCTAATATCACTGCATTGGAAATAAATTCAATAGTTGTATCAGTATCCAATCGATTGCAAATTATACCTTGCATGCAATTGTTTTTTATAATAAGATCAGTAAGATATGTATTGAAGTGAATCTCTCCGCCATGATCAATGATGCTTTTCCGCATATTTTCAATGATCTTTGGAAGTTTATTGGTACCGATATGCGGATGTGCTTCCACTAAAATATTCTCATCTGCGCCATGCGCTACAAATATTTCCAGAACTTTATTTACATCGCCACGTTTGGTAGAACGGGTATATAATTTTCCATCTGAATATGTTCCTGCTCCGCCTTCTCCAAAACAATAATTGGAATGCTGATATACAATATGTTCTTTGTTGATCGCTGCAAGATCACGTCTGCGGTCCTTTACGTTTTTTCCGCGTTCAATTATAATTGGTTTTAATCCATTCTCAATTAATTGCAATGCAGCAAACAATCCTGCAGGCCCTGCACCCACAATGATCACCGGTTTTTTATTTGTTACATCCGGATAATCAATTTTATAAGAAGTAGGAACAGGCTTTTCATTAATATAAATTTCAACTTTAAGATTGATCTTGATGTTCCGAGAACGCGCATCAATTGAACGCTTTAAAATTTTAATAGATGTGATAGTATTTGCAGAAATGGATAATTGCTTTGCAGCAATTGACTTTACTGAATCTTCATTAGCTGCCCCTTCCGGGGAGAGGACAAGTTGGACTTCATGTTTCATTTATCGTGGCGCGTGTTTATCGCGCAAATTGTAAAGAATTAGTTTCCTTAAAATCGTCAATTATCAATCAAAAATCGACAATCTATTTCTATCCTTCAAAAGTAAGTGAAATCAAAAATACTTTGGAATTAAGCTTATCAATGGAATTTGAATAAACAGTATTATCTTTTATCAACAGGTTACTTATACCCATGCTTAATTTTAGTTCAATAGCAAATTTAAAATACTGTAAATAAAATTCTGCGCCTGCACCCGCTTCATAAGAAAAGTCATCACGTTTTAATTTTACTATCTGTTCGTTAATATTAGGACTGGTATTGACTGTCTTCCTTTTAGATGCCAGATCTAGACTATACCCACCACCGGCAAGTATATATGCACCAAAATTCTTAACCCGCTTTGACCGGAGTTTCAGATCTATCGGGAAATTTAAAAATGTGGATTCAATTGTTTTGGTTCGGGTAATGGTATCCTTGCCTTCAAAATAGAATTCCAAATTACGTTCAGCAAATGATAAATTAGGGACAAAGCGTAGGGTGATGTATTTATGTAAACGTAAGTCAGAAACAATCCCTAAGTTAAATCCCAATTTAGGAGTTGATTGCACACGCTTTAGTGAGTCATGGCGCTCAAAATGTGCGGATGGGTGAATAATAAAATTGGCACGATTCACTCCAAGTGTAAAGCCAAAATGTAACTTTTCGTGGTAATACTTCTCTAAATTACCTTTCTCATTAGGATCCTGAGCTTTTAAAACTAAAGCAGAGCAGCCAATCATAAGTGTGAAAAGATATTTTAGTGATGGTTTCAATTTCTATTTTGAACTGTATAACGTCTAAAATGTAGATTTATTTTTTAGCAACATAAATAGATGCTATTCCAAAGGTAAGTGAAATGGCCCTTATTTCTGTAAATCCGGCTTTGTTCAATACATTCAGAAAATCCTGCCCATCCAGAAAAGCATTTACCGATTCAGGTAAATAGGTGTATGCCGAATTATCTTTTGAAAATAATTTTCCTATCACAGGAGTAATGTATTTAAAGTAAAAATGATATAGCTGTTTTATTGGGAATTTTCTTGGTTTTGAAAATTCCAGTACAACAAACATTCCATTCGGGTTTAAAACACGATAAATTTCATTGATCCCTTTTTCAAGATTTTCAAAATTACGCACTCCAAAACCAACAGTAATGGCATCAAAGTTATTATCCGGAAAAGTTAAGTTTTCTGAATCTCCGATTTTTAATTCGATCTTATTTTGCAGTCCTAATTTATTGACTTTTTCAACACCAAGCTTTAGCATTCCTTCTGAAATGTCAATTCCTGTTACTTTTTCAGGATTCAATTTCATGGCTTCAATGGCGAAGTCGCCGGTACCGGTAGCAATATCTAGAACAGTTTTAGGTTTTTGTTTTTGCAATAAAGCAATTGCTTTTTTTCTCCAGCCTTTGTGAATGCCTAATGAAAGTAATTGATTGAGAAAATCATATTTGGGGGCAATTGTATCGAACATGGTAGCCACCTGTTCTTTTTTACTCGTGGTTTGATCTTTATATGGCGTTACAATAGACATTTATTTTTTTTATACTCCAACGAATTACGAATCCTTTACGAAAATTACGAATTACTAATTCGTATTTTGTATATACGTAAATATTAGTATTTCGATGGGATTTATTTACAATTTTAATCTTACTGCTTCCTGTAATAATTGTTTTTTATTGATAGGAACAACACCAACTTGTTCGCAAACAATACCACCGGCAAGATTGGCCAATGTTGCAGTAAGCACAGGTGAAAGATCCAAAGCCAGGCACATTGCAGCTATACTTACTACCGTATCACCGGCACCTGAAACATCTGCAATACTGCGAACGTGAGCAGGTATAAGTGTTTTGCTTTTTGAATTGTGTGTGTAAATACCTTTTTCAGAAAGTGTTATCAATGCAGTATGAATGTTTTGTTTCTTTATAAAAGCAGCTACTGCTTTTTCAAGTTCTTTCGTATTGTGATGATCAAAATCTATTTTTAATCCTTCTTTCAATTCTTTTAAATTAGGCTTGAATAAAGTAACTCCGCTGTACGACATGAAATTTTTTTTCTTTGGATCGACTACCGTTGGGATGTTTTTTTGATTGGCGAATATTACTATGTTTTTGATCAATTCAGGAGTGATGCCTCCTTTATCGTAATCTTCAAAAATAATTACGTCAACTTTTTCAGAAGAAATTAATTTTTTGATCCGTTCTGCTAATGCTTCAGCTTCTTTGGTATCAATGGAGGTTTCTATTTCTTCATCTACACGCAGCATTTGATGATTGCTTCCAATAACGCGTGTTTTAACGGTGGTAATGCGGTTCTTACTTTTTATGATTCCTTTTGCCGAAAGTTTTTGTCTGCTTAACAGATCAAGAAAAAGTCTGCTGCCATCATCATCTCCAATTACAGAACATAAAATAGGCTTAGCACCCATTGCCTGTATATTCAAAGCAACATTAGCAGCACCACCCAGGCGATTTTCTTTTTTGTTGACAGCAACAATAGGCACCGGAGCTTCAGGAGATATCCTGCTTACATTTCCCCACATGTAGGAATCGATCATCACATCCCCGATGATCAGCACGTTGAGTTTGTTAAAGGATTTAAATATTTCGGAGATACTATTATTTTTTTTTGCAGACATATATTATAACTAATAACCGATAACCAATAACTATTTCAGTTTCGCCAAAGCTTCTTTAATTCGTTTAATGGCTTCTGTCAGTTTATCTTCAGAGGTGGCATAGGAAAAGCGAACACAGTTATTATCTCCGAATGCATCACCTGAAACCAAAGCAACATTGCCTTCTTCAAGTATATAAATAGATAGATCGTAGGAGTTTTTTATTTTGTAGTTGCCGTATGATTTTCCAAAATAAGATGAAATATCCGGAAATACATAAAAAGCTCCGTCGGGCACATTGGTAATAATTCCCGGTATGTCTTTCAATAAACCAATTACCAGGTCCCGGCGCTTTTTAAATATATCACGCATTCCAAATGATACATCAGGTTTAGCTTTTAAAGCTTCAATAGCTGCCATTTGAGAAACAGAAGATGTCCCCGACGTAAATTGTCCCTGCATTTTTTCACATGCTTGCGCGATCCAAAGTGGAGCGCCAATATAGCCTATTCTCCAGCCCGTCATGGCATAGCCTTTAGATACCCCATTTACAGTGATCACACGCTCATATATAAAATCGAATTGAGCAATGCTTTCATGTTTACCAACAAAATTGATGTATTCATAGATCTCATCAGAGATAATATACAAATCAGGATATTGAATCACCACATCAGCAAGAGCTTTTAATTCATCTTTGCTATATACCGATCCACTTGGATTACAAGGAGAACTGAAAACGATCATTTTTGTTTTTGGTGTAATAGCTTTTTTAAGTTGCTCAGGAGTGATCTTAAAATTGGTTGCTATTGTTGAAGGGATGGTAACAGGAACACCTTCTGCCAGTTTAATTGTTTCAATATAACTTACCCAGTAGGGGATGGGCACAAGTACTTCTTCACCCGGGTTTACCATGCTTAAAATTATATTGGCAATGGATTGTTTTGCTCCGGTTGAAACAATGATCTGTTCCGGTTTATAGCTCAGATTATTATCGCGTTTGAATTTTTCTGAGATCGCTTTACGCAGATCAAGGAATCCTGCAACGGGTGTATAATGAGTGTAGTTATCGTCAATTGCTTTTTTAGCAGCATCCTTAATGAATTTTGGAGTGTCAAAATCAGGCTCGCCAATACTAAGACTGATGATATCCTTGCCCTGTGCCTGCAGCTCGCGGCTTTTTTTTGTCATCGCCAATGTTTGCGATTCAGATAAATACGTTATTCTATCGGATAATTTACTCATACTGCTGTGTTTAGTAATTACAAATCTAATAAAATTGTGTTAGGATATATGTAAATAAGAGGACATAAGTTTATCACTCCGCCGCGGGAATATTCCATTCTGCCCACTCTTCTTTTGAAGGGCCATAAACACCCGGTACTTTTAATCCTGCCTGGCGCATTAAAACAGTTAGTTGCCCGCGATGATGGGCCTGATGTTTTATTAAAACAGATAAAACAGTTCCCTTTTTCCAGGTATCGCCATACATAGGTACTTCTTCAGACAATATCGCATCGGTCCATAATATTTTCACCTGTTCTATTACTGATTTTGATGAACTTTCATAAGCGGTAATTATTTCCGCTATAGTTGCGGGTGGTTTACTGTGTTCATTAGGTCCGGTAACTGGTAACCCTGCTTTCTTCAGCATTTCACTCAGGGTGATAGTGATGTGCCATGCTAAAACAGCAATACTCCGTACATTTTCATGGTCTTTTTTATTCAAAGGTTCGTTAGTGATATTTTTAAATACCTTTAGTGTAGATTCACTTTCATATCCCCATTCAGTAATAAAATCTTCAATTTTTCTATACATACATCTGTTTTTAGAAATACAAGGTTAGTAAAATAATTGAATTAAAAATCAATAAAAAATTGCGATATTAGTCCGCAAATAATCCCAATGAAATACGAATCTATACGAAATTACGAATTAGCAATTTAATGTAACAACTTTCGTAATTCGTATTTTTCGTAAAAATAATTCGTAATTGGATGGAGTAATAAAAAATATAATCATGGACTATCTATTTGAAATTGTAAAGATCATATTACCGGCGGCTATTGTATTTTTAACTGCATACTATCTGGTTAAAAATTTTTTAGATCATGAAAGCCGTAAAAAAGCACTTGATATTAAGCTTGCTAATCAAACAGTAATTACACCTATACGTTTACAGGCTTATGAACGTGTGATCCTGTTTTTAGAGCGTATCAATCCAAACAGTATGGTGATGCGTTTGAATAAAGCAACAAGTGCGGCAACATTCCAAGGCGAGCTATTAAAAACTATCCGAAGTGAATTTGAACATAATTTATCACAACAGATCTATATGAGTAATAAATCATGGGAAGCAGTAGTAAAAGGCAAAGAAGAAACGATCAAGCTGATAAACATTGCATCTTCAAAAGTAAATGCTGATGCCAGCGGAATGGAATTGGCCCAGGCTGTAATTGCTGTGTCATCACAGTTAACAGATCTTCCTACAAAATATGCGATCGATATTATTAAGAAGGAGATAGGTAAGGAATTCTAAAAAAAGTAGGCAATTAAGCAGTAGGCAGTTTGCAATAAAATATATTATGCAAGAGAAGGAAAGAAAACCCCAGTTTTTAACTGACTCAAATATTGAAATTAAACGAGTTTACTCTCCCTCTTCTTTGGGGAGGGCTGGGAAGGGGGATGAACAGCCCGGTGAATTCCCTTTTACACGGGGAGTTCAATCAACAATGTATCGGAGCAAACTATGGACCATGCGCCAGTATGCTGGCTTTTCTACTGCTGAAGAATCAAACAAGCGTTATCATTATTTATTGAACAACGGAACAACAGGTTTGTCTGTAGCATTTGACCTTCCCACACAAATTGGTTATGACAGTGATCACGCTTTTGCGGATGGAGAAGTAGGCAAGGCAGGTGTAGCAATAGATTCATTAAGAGATATCGAAATTTTATTTGATAAGATCAAGCTGGAAAATATAACCACTTCCATGACCATTAATTCAACGGCATCCATTCTTTTAGCCATGTACATTGCATTGGCTAAAAAACAAAGCGCTGATCTGAAAAAAATATCAGGAACTATCCAGAATGACATACTAAAAGAATACGCAGCCCGTGGAACATATATTTATCCACCAAAATCCAGTATGCGTATCATTACCGATATTTTTGAATATTGCTCTAAAGAAGTTCCTAAATGGAATACCATTTCCATTTCTGGGTACCATATTCGTGAGGCCGGATCTTCAGCCGTTCAGGAACTGGCATTTACACTTGCAAATGGAAAAGCGTATTTAAAAGCAGCTATTGATAAAGGTTTGGATATTAATGTATTTGCCAAACGATTGTCTTTTTTCTTTAATGCACATAATAATTTATTTGAAGAAGTGGCTAAATTCCGTGCTGCACGAAGGATGTGGGCAAAGATCACCAAGGACCTTGGAGCAACAGATCAACGTGCGCAAATGTTGCGTTTTCATACACAAACAGGTGGTTCAACACTCACAGCACAGCAGCCTCAGAATAATATCATTCGTGTAACAACACAGGCCATGTCGGCGGTATTGGGTGGCACACAAAGTTTACATACAAATGGTTTTGATGAAGCTATTGCTTTACCTACTGAGGAAGCGGCTCGCATTGCATTGCGAACACAGCAGGTGATCGCTTATGAAAGCGGTATTGCTGATACAGTTGATCCTTT
This sequence comes from Bacteroidota bacterium, assembly GCA_052389695.1. Lineage (GTDB taxonomy): Bacteria > Bacteroidota > Bacteroidia > 2-12-FULL-35-15 > 2-12-FULL-35-15 > 2-12-FULL-35-15. The sequence goes on from JBQTHQ010000062.1 coordinate 9,135, forward strand.
AGCAGGTTCTTATTTTGTGGAAACGCTTACCAATGAAGTGGAAACAGCTGCATGGGAATACATCAATAAGATTGATGCAATGGGAGGGGCTGTAAATGCAATTGAACAAGGGTACATGCAAAATGAGATCGCTTCATCTTCCTATAAATATCAACATGACATTCAAACAGGAGAAAAAGTGATCGTTGGTGTGAATAAATTCACCTCCGATGAAAAACCCCTGGCGGATATTTTCACTGTAGACGATTCTATCCGCCAGTTGCAAATAGATAAGATCAGAAAGGTGAAAGCCGAAAGGGATAATGATAAGGTAAAAAAGATCTTCGCTAAACTCGATTCCAATGCCCGTGCTGATGTAAATGTGATGCCGGATATCCTGGAAGCAGCTGAAAACTATGCTACATTGGGTGAGATTGCTGATACGATGAGAAATGTATTTGGTGAATATTCAAATTAAATATTAAATTGGAAGAGCCGGATAAAAATTCAAAAAAAAAGCCGCCACTCAACAATTACGCGAAGTATTCGGCAATGGGCTTTCAGATGGCTGCCATCATTGCACTTGGCGTATGGGGTGGAAGGTCATTAGACAGTTATTTTCAAACAAAATTTCCCGCATTTACACTGATCTTATCGCTGCTATCAGTTGTCGGCGGTATTTATTGGGCTGTAAAAGACATTATAAATAAAAAATGAAAATGAGGTCTTTTACTTTCAGGCTTTTATTGTATTCTCTTTTTATTGCAATTGTGGATTATTCCTGGAATGAATTAATGCCTGACAATGTTTTTGTAACTCACATTTGGTTCATTTTTATTTTTTTTGTTTTAAGTACAATGATATTTCACTTTTTTTCCATGATCAGCGCTGAAAAAAAACCTCAATATTTTATTCGTTTTTATATGGGTTCCACTGCTTTGAGGATGATGCTTTGCCTGATAGTTATTATTACATATCGGTTTATCAACAAGCCCTCGTTTGTCCCCTTTGCTATTGCGTTTATGGTACATTATTTTTTGTTCACCATCTTCGAAGTGATCCTACTGCTTCGTTATCTTCGGAAATAGAAATTTATCGTATTTTCTAAAGACTTAATCCCTCAAAATTTTATCTTCAAAGAATTGTCAAAAAATTCTGATATGTTTCTTTTTTTAATTCGATTAAATGCATAAATTTGCAACCGATTAAAAAAAATCAAGTAACGAATTGCGTGAAATGGCCAATAAAATCAAGGTGTTTAAACAATTAGGATTTATTTTTATATTACTATTTGCTACCTTATCGGCAGGGGCATATGAGCCAACGGAAACTGACAAAATTGAAGCTCAGGAAACTAAGGCTCCGGAGCATGAAGAAGAAGGGTTTAATGCCGGAAAATACATTATCGACCACGTTACTGACAAGTACGAATGGCATCTTTGGGGGCCTCATGAACATCCTACATCCATTCCTCTTCCTGTTATTCTGTATTCAAAAGAAAAAGGCTTAAACATTTTTTTATCCGGTAAATTCGAGCACGGAAAAGCAGTATATAATGGCTACGTACTTAATCATGAAGGACATATTGAATCGGAAGATGGTTCTTCTTTTTATGATTTCTCCATAACTAAAGCGGTTGCGGGAATTCTCATCACTTCAATCTTAACACTTTTAATATTTATTTCTGTTGCCCGAACATATACCCGCAGACAAGGGCTTGCACCTAAAGGTTTTCAATCATTAATTGAACCCCTTATTATTTTTGTCAGGGATGATATCGCCAAACAATCCATTGGAGAAAAACATTATAAAAGATTTCTTCCTTTCCTTTTGACAATATTTTTCTTTATTTGGATCAGCAATATGATAGGATTGATACCAACTTTCCCGGGAATCATGGGTAATATTTCTGTGGCCTTTACATTTGCATTGATGGTATTGGTGCTTACCTTATTTATCGGCAACAAACATTATTGGCAGCATATTCTTTGGATGCCCGGCGTTCCTGCATGGGTTAAAATTTGCCTTCTAACCCCAATTGAGATCATTGGGATAATTCAGCGCCCTTTTGTATTGATGATCCGGATCTTCGCAAACATTGCGGCAGGCCATATTGTAATACTTTCATTTGTGTGTTTAATATTTGTATTTGGTAGTTCAAGCGATGCCGGAGGTTGGGGTTTTTCACCAGTATCTATGGCATTTTCACTTTTTATGAATGCAATGGAATTATTGGTGGCTTTTTTACAGGCATTTGTATTTACATTGCTTACAGCAATGTACATAGGTTCATGTCTTGAAGAGCCACACCATGCAGAACATCATTAAAACCGGTGGATTCCTGTTACCGGAATAATTAAAACAGGAAAAATAAAAAACAATCAATATGTTATCATCTATTTTATTAGAAATTTCAACCGGACAAGGTCTGGCAGCTATGGGAGCAGGAATTGCTGCCTTAGGAGCAGCAATTGGTATTGGTACCATTGGTAGTGGTGCTTTACAATCCATTGCTCGTCAGCCTGAATCAATTGGCGATATTCGCGCTAACATGATTCTTGCGATCGCCTTCATTGAAGGACCTGCATTGTTTGCAATTGTTATTGGAATGCTTATCGGTTTATAAGCCGGATCATTCAAAAAATTCCTGGATTGCAACGGTTGGTTGCAATCCAGATTTTTAAAAATTAAAAACTATTTACCATGAATATATCCGGAATACTTTTAATGAGTCCTTTACTTAATCCTTCTTATGGATTAATCGTTTGGACCTTGGTTGCGTTTCTTACAGTTCTTTTTCTTTTAAAAAAATTAGCCTGGAAACCCATTCTTAATTCTTTAAAAGAGCGCGAGGATTTTATCCAAAATGCCTTGGACTCAGCTGAAAAAGCGAAAGAGGAAATGAAAGAATTGCAATCAAACAATGAGCGTATTGTCAATGAAGCGAAAGCAGAGCGAGACCTGTTATTGAAAGATGCACGTGAAATAAGAGAAAAAATGATCGCGGAAGCGAAAGGTATAGCAACAAAAGAAGGAGAGCGTTTGTTGAAAACGGCAAGAGAGAATATTCAGAATGAAAAAGTTGCCGCTATCGCTGAATTAAAAAATCAGGTAGCAACATTGTCAATAGAAATAGCCGAGAAAATTTTAAAATCAGAACTGTCTTCTGATGAAAAACAAAAAACATTGGTAAATACGTTATTGAAAGACGTTAACTTAAATTAAGCGCCCCTCCCGGCCTCCCCAAAGGGGAGGAGCGCAACGCACATGCTGGAGGAAGTAGTAAAATACAAATGAAAAAAAATATAGATAATATTAACAACATCCAAGATTTGTTTTCACACACAGGTGAGGAGAAATTAGCGGGTGGCAGTTCCTCCCCTTCGGGGAGGCTAGGAGGGGCCTAATGCAAGGAACAAGAGTAGCAGCACGGTACGCAAAATCATTCATCGACCTTACTTTAGAACAGGGCATGTTTGAAGAAGCATATCGCGACATGAATTTTATATTGGAAATGAGCAAGGAGAATCATGATTTTGCCGTGTTCCTAAAAAGCCCGGTTATTAAATCAGACAAGAAACAGGCTGTTTTTAAACAACTATTGCATAACAAATTAAATAAAGTGACCAGTGCATTCATTCATTTGATCACAGATAAAAAACGCGAGATTTATTTAATTGAGATCGCTCATGAATTTATTAATCAATACAAGGAAAAAAAGAAAATATTAACTGCTGTTGTTACTACAGCAAATGGTATTGATGAAGGTATTCGTAAGCAAGTGATGACCATCGTAAAGGGGACCGGTAACTCAGAAGTGGTATTGGAAGAAAAAATAAACAAAGATATTATTGGTGGATTTATTCTACGTGTTGGCGATAAGCAAATTGATGCAAGCATTGCCCGCAAATTGAATAACCTGAAACGTAGTTTCAAAGAAAATCCATTTATAAAGGAATTTTAAAAAAAAGTTAATAGTTATCGGTTAATGGTTAAAGTCCGATAACTGATCACTATTAACAAATAACAATTAACAATTAACTAATAACAAAAGATGGCAGAAGTTAAACCGGCAGAAGTATCTGCAATATTAAGGGAACAATTATCCGGATTTAAATCCGAGCAGGAATTGGAAGAAGTAGGTACCGTGTTGCAAGTGGGTGATGGTATCGCTCGTATATACGGGCTTTCAAAAGTTCAGTCGGGTGAGTTGATCGAGTTCTCCAGCGGATTAAAAGGTATTGTATTGAACCTTGAAGAAGATAACGTAGGCGCTGTAACCTTAGGTTCATCAAATGATATTAAAGAAGGGGATGTTGTAAAACGTACCCGGAAAATTGCATCCATCCAAGTAGGTGAAGGTATGTTGGGGCGTGTCGTAGATACAATGGGTAATGCTATTGATGGAAAAGGTCCTATTACCGGAACATTATACGAAATGCCATTGGAGCGTAAAGCACCGGGTGTTATTTATCGTCAGCCTGTAAATGAACCATTGCAAACGGGTTTAAAAGCGATTGATGCAATGATTCCGATCGGTCGCGGACAGCGTGAGTTGATCATTGGCGATCGTCAGACAGGTAAAACAGCGGTAGCTATTGATACCATTATCAATCAAAAAGAATTTTATGAAGCTGGTCAGCCAGTTTTTTGTATCTATGTTGCTATCGGACAAAAAGGTTCGACTGTAGCAAATATTCAGCGTGTACTGGAAGAGAATGGTGCAATGCCATATTCTGTGATTGTAGCTGCAACCGCATCTGATCCCGCTCCAATGCAATTTTATGCGCCATTTGCAGGTGCAGCGATCGGCGAGTTTTTCCGCGATAGTGGCCGTCCTGCATTGATCATTTATGATGATCTTTCAAAACAGGCAGTTGCATACCGTGAGGTGTCTCTTTTATTACGCAGACCTCCGGGACGTGAAGCATATCCTGGTGATGTGTTTTATTTACACAGTCGTTTATTAGAACGTGCCGCGAAGATCAATGCAAATGATGACATTGCTAAAAATATGAATGACCTTCCTGATTCCATCAAAGGAATTGTAAAGGGTGGAGGATCATTAACAGCATTGCCGATCATTGAAACACAAGCCGGTGACGTTTCTGCATACATTCCAACAAACGTAATTTCAATTACTGACGGACAGATATTCCTTGAATCGAATTTATTCAACGCAGGTGTTCGCCCGGCAATCAACGTAGGTATTTCTGTATCACGTGTAGGAGGTAATGCGCAGATCAAATCAATGAAAAAAGTTGCAGGTACATTAAAGCTGGATCAGGCACAATATCGTGAGTTAGAGGCGTTCTCTAAATTTGGTTCCGATCTTGATGCCGCAACTAAATCAGTATTGGATAAAGGTGCACGTAACGTGGAAATTTTGAAACAGGCGCAGTTTTCTCCATTCCGTGTAGAGCAACAGATTGCAATTATTTATTGCGGTACCAAAGGATTATTACGCGATGTGCCTGTAAATAAAGTAAAAGAGTTTGAAACCGAATTCATAGCATTTTTAGAAGCAAAACATAAAAACATATTGAACGATCTGAAAGCAGGAAAATTTTCTGATGAGCTTACAAGTGTATTGGAAACAGTAGCAAAGGATCTTTCAGGAAAATATAAATAAGTATTGAGATATTGGATATTAGATTTTGGACGTTATCTGAAATCTAATATCAAACATCTAAGATCCAATTAAAAATGGCAAATTTAAAAGAGGTTCGTAACCGGATAGTATCAGTAAGCTCTACACAGCAAATTACCAGCGCTATGAAAATGGTGAGTGCTGCAAAATTACGCAGAGCCCAGGATGCTATCATACAAATGCGTCCTTATGCTAACAAGCTGAAAGAAATTTTAGAAAATTTAAGTGCAAGCCTGGATAGTTCAGATGGCGCGTATTCTAAGCAACGGGATATAAAAACTGTGCTGATCGTGGTTATTACTTCTAATCGTGGATTATGCGGAGGTTTTAATGCAAATGTTATTAAAGTTGCGAATCGTTTGGCACGAGAAGAATATAAAGGGTATAAAGTAAGTGTGCTTTCCATCGGTAAAAAAGCAACGGACTTTTTTAAGAAAACAGAATATGGAATAGTTGGATCTGATATGCCTCGGGGGTTGAATGAATTGTTCGATGATCTCAAATTTTCTAATGTTGCACCGGTTGCCGAAAAAATTATGCAGAGCTTTGTAGATGGACAGTTTGATAAAGTAGAATTGGTATACAATCAATTTAAAAATGCGGCAGTTCAAATTCCTACCGTGGAAGTTTTTTTACCTGTTCAAACTCCTAAAAACAGCAATAAATCAAAAATAAGCGATTATATTTTTGAGCCTAATAAAGAAGATATTGTTGCTGACCTGATCCCGCGATCATTGAAGACACAGCTATTTAAAGCCTTGTTAGATTCCCATGCTGCAGAACACGGTGCTCGTATGACATCTATGCACAAAGCAACAGACAATGCCGGAGCGTTAATAAAAGAGTTGAAATTAACATACAATAAAGCACGTCAGGCAGCTATCACAAATGAGATTTTAGAAATTGTTGGTGGTGCTGAAGCGCTGAACGGGTAATCAAAATATTTCCCTCCGCAGAAATCTGATTATTAAAAATAATAGTACATTTGCAACCCGCTTTTAGTGTTAATTCGTTCTTATATTATTTTGAAATTACAGTTCGGGGCGTAGCGTAGTTGGTTATCGCGCCTGGTTTGGGACCAGGAGGTCGCAAGTTCGAGTCTTGCCGCCCCGACTTACATTCAGTGGTTAATGGTTATTTGTTATTGGATCTACTTATAACATATTTATCATTAACCATTTTTATTTAACTGGCCCCATAGCTCAGTCCCGATTTTTTGCAAATCTATGATTTGCTTAAAAAATCGAGGATCCTCGAAAAATTAAACAAATTAAAAATTTGTTATTTTTCGGGACTGGATAGGCATATAACAGAGTTGTAAAATAAAAATGACCCATAGCTCAGCTGGATAGAGCAATCCCGAATTTCTTCGGGATAGGCCATTCAGCAGAGTTGCAAAATAAAATGCCCCCGTAGCTCAGCTGGATAGAGCAATCCCGAATTTCTTCGGGATAGGCCATTCAGCAGAGTTGTAAAATAAAAATGACCCCGTAGCTCAGCTGGATAGAGCAACGGTTTTCTAAACCGTAGGCCATTGGTTCGAATCCAATCGGGGTCACAAGCCGCAATCAGCGGCTTTTTTTTATGTATTATATTTATATTTTATTTTCAAAAAAGTTAAATAGATACTATGTTGGTTATACTGCTAATATTGAATCACGTATAGCGCATCACAATCAAGGTAGAGTGATTTTTACAAGTAAAGGTATACCTTGGGAATATAAATACTCTGAAAAATTTGATATTGAAATAGAAGCCAGAAGAAGAGAGAAAGAAATTAAGAATAAGAAAAGCAGGAAATATATTGAATGGCTGATTTTGTCAGAGCAATCCCGAAAGCTTTCGGGATAGGCCATTGGTTCGAATCCAATAGGGGGCACCAAGCCGCAATTAGCGGCTTTTTTTATGTATTACATTTATATTTTATTTTCAAAAAAACTAAATAAATATTATGTTGGATACACTGTTAATGTTGAATCACGTATAGCGCATCACAATCAAGGTAGAGTGATTTTTACAAGTAAAGGTATACCTTGGGAATATAAGTACTCTGAAAGATTTGATATTGAAATAGAAGCCAGAAGAAGAGAGAAAGAAATTAAGAATAAGAAAAGCAGGAACTATATTGAATGGCTGATTTTGTCAGAGCAATCCCGAAAGCTTTCGGATAGGCCCCTTGGTTCGTCCCGATAGCTATCGGGACCAAATGAGTCACAATAAATTAATTATCTCATTTCTCCAGATCAGGATAACAACCCCGGCAATAGCTATCATTGCACCCAATATCGCTTTTAGTGTGATCTTTTCTTTGTAAAATGCATAAGTAAGCGGAAGCACAAATACAGGAACAAGGGAAAAAATAGTTTGAGCCACTGATGGTTTATTATTTAACAGTGATATGGATAGCATAGACAAGCTAACACCTATTACAGGCCCAAAAATTGTCCCGCCCAGCAAATATATGAGACCATTGTTTTTATTTTGTAAAACAGGTTGTGATATTATTTTTAATCTGCCCCGAATGATAGAAACTGTATAAATGATAACTGTTGCAATAACCATTCGCATCCAGGTTGCTTGAAAAAATGGAAGACCAACGCCATTTTGCTGGTAAGTAAATCCTTTGTTTGCTAGCACAACACCAAAACCATTGCAAAAAGCTGATAAAACTCCAAACAGAATTCCTTTTTTTATATTTCCAAATTCATGGCCATGTGTTTGTACCTGTGTGCTTCGGCTCAATGTTAGCCATATTACACCGCTTATGGTCACGAGGATACCCATTATGCCAATAAAGTTAATGCGTTCATCAATTAAAAAATATCCCAGCAATAATGTAGCAGTTGGAGAAAGAGTTACAAAAACGCTTCCTATTCGCGGCCCTAAAATTGCAAATGAAGTAAAGCCGAAATAATCGCCTAATGTTAAACCGATTATACCTGATAAACCAAACCATAACCATTGTTCGGGTAAAGGGGATGAAAATAATTGCATAAAAGAAATAGGAAGAAATATAACTGACAGGATAGTTAAAAATAAAACGGCTAATAATAAACGGAAATGGTTAAGAGGGATGGGGCCCAGCCTGCGCGCAGCTTCTGTAAATGGAAATATTCCTAAGCTCCAGGATAATGTAGTTGCAAAAGCAATGAGCTCACCTAAATATAAAAAATCCGAATGCATAAAATGAAAAAATCTGATTTTGAAATGCAATCAAATTTAACGTATTTTACTTGTAAATAAATTAAAAAATGAAAACAAAAATTCTTATTTGCTCTTGTATTATTGCATTATCCTTTGGTTTTACAATTAAAGTAAATCCTATTCAGGCGGGGAAAATTAAGAAACCTCGGATATGCATTAATGATTATAAAAAAGAAGTGCAGGAAGGTGAGTTGATCAATTGCCGAAAAATAGACAATATGGGAGTTGTTGTGCATTTAAATCAAGACATGCAAAAGTATGACAATTTCCAGGTTGAAATGCATCGTTTTGGCACTGATGGTGATGTGATGGTGGCATATCGGCCCTTTATTCCGGAGGAAAAAGAGTTTCAGAAAAAATATGCCGCTTTGGATTCTCTGAAATTATCTATGATCAATCCAATGGATACGGATAACAGTGATTTTATAACTAACACCTTGAAATTTAAAATGAGCCAATTTATAATAGAACATGTAGTTTGTACTATACACGAGCTACAACATTGTAATTTTTATGTGGTGATCAAAGGATATAAAAAAACTGGTAAAACCAATAAATTTGGAGAAGAAGAATATGATAATGGTGTTGAGCTATCTGAAAGAAGTATAGTTTTCAGGAATTGGGAAAAGAAATAGGCGTTAAACTAAAAGCCATCCGCCTGATACGAATGGCTTTTATATAATCAATTAATTTATTTAAGCGCTTTCAGCCAGTACTATAATTTTATTGTTCAGTACTTCTACCACGCCGCCATTGATCTCAAAATTTTCAACCACTTTGGAAGCATTTGTTATTTTCACAATGCCTTTTTTTAGTGTTGCAATCAAAGGAGCATGGTTTTTTAAAACACCAAAGGAGCCAGCGGCACCCGGAAGTTTTACCGCTTCTACATCACCGCTGTATACTTTTTTATCCGGAGTTATTATTTCTAAAAACATTTTTTGAGTGATTAGTGAATAGCCAATAGGAGTTAGTTTACTGTATCCTATTCGCTATTGCCTATTTACTATTATCTATTTCGCTTCAGCTAAAATTTTCTTGCCTTTTTCAATCGCATCTTCAATAGAACCTACAAGGTTGAAAGCCGCTTCCGGATATTGATCTACTTCACCGTTAAGGATCATATTAAAGCCTTTGATAGTATCTTCAATAGAAACAAATACACCTTTTAAACCAGTAAACTGTTCAGCAACAAAGAATGGTTGAGATAAGAAACGTTGTACACGTCTTGCGCGGTGTACAACCAGTTTATCTTCTTCAGATAACTCATCCATACCAAGAATAGCGATGATATCCTGTAATTCTTTGTAACGTTGTAAGATATTTTTTACGCGTTGTGCAGTACCGTAATGCGCTTCGCCTAATACAGTGGGTGTTAGGATACGTGAAGTGGAATCCAACGGGTCCACAGCAGGATAAATACCTAACTCAGCAATTTTACGATTCAATACCGTAGTAGCATCCAAGTGGGCAAATGTAGTAGCAGGAGCAGGGTCAGTTAAGTCATCGGCAGGTACGTAAACTGCTTGTACCGATGTAATGGAACCTCTTTTGGTAGAAGTAATGCGCTCTTGCATTAATCCCATTTCAGTTGCAAGTGTAGGTTGGTAACCTACCGCTGAAGGCATACGGCCTAATAACGCAGACACTTCAGAACCGGCCTGTGTAAAACGGAAAATGTTGTCAATAAAAAATAATATATCACGTCCGCCTGATTTTTCATCACCATCACGGAAATATTCTGCCATTGTTAATCCTGATAAAGCCACACGTGCACGTGCTCCCGGAGGCTCGTTCATTTGTCCGAATACCAAGGTAGCCTGTGATTTCTCAAGTTCTTTTTTATCTACTTTAGTAAGGTCCCAGCCTCCTTTTTCCATTGAATGTTTAAACTCCTCACCATATTTAATTACATTTGATTCGATCATCTCACGCAATAAGTCATTTCCTTCACGTGTACGTTCACCTACACCGGCAAATACCGATAATCCTTCATAACCCTTAGCAATATTGTTGATCAATTCCATGATCAATACGGTTTTACCAACACCGGCACCACCAAATAAACCAATTTTACCACCTTTCGCATAAGGTTCTAAAAGGTCAATAACTTTAATTCCTGTAAATAATACTTCGGTAGACGTAGAAAGTTCTTCATACTTGGGAGGCATACGGTGAATAGGAGCTCCGCCTTTATTAGAAAGCTGGTTGATCCCATCGATCGCTTCTCCAACTACGTTAAATAAACGCCCTTTTACCTGATCACCAACAGGCATTGTAATACCAGCACCTGTTGCAGTAACAGTCATTCCACGATATAACCCATCAGAAGAATCCATTGCAATGGTACGAACAGTATCTTCACCTACGTGTTTTTGTGTTTCTAAAATAATTTTTTGACCATTGGGCTTAACAACTTCCAATGCATCCAGAATGTTTGGCAATTGAGTTCCGCCAGAAAAACTTACGTCAATTACCGGACCGATGATCTGTGCAATTTTACCTGTTTGTGTTGACATTTTTTATAGAAATAAGAATATATATTGGTTTTAAAATATGATTAAAAAATCGTTGCGAAAGTAGTATATTTTATTTAGCTAAAAAAGCCATTGTTAATATTTTTATAATTAATTTCGGCCTACTAAAAGGTAGCCGCGACTTAGTAGAACAGATCGATGTTTTTACCTTTGATTTACAGAGGGCTATCGAATAATCAGAATGAAAGTTTATCACCATATTGAAGATTTTAAAAATGTGAAGAACCCGGTGGTTACAACCGGAACTTTTGACGGGGTTCATTTAGGACATCAAAAGATCATATCCAGATTACAGGAAGTGGCTAAAAAGCATAATGGGGAAACCGTATTATTGACCTTTTACCCGCATCCGCGAATGGTGCTTTTTCCTGATGATAATGAACTCAAATTATTAAATACCCAGCAGGAAAAAATTGAATTACTCGAACAATGTGGGGTTGATCATTTGATTATCTATCCCTTTACCAAAGAGTTTTCCCGCTTAACTTCAGTTGAATTTGTTCGTAATATCCTGGTGAATAGAATAGGTACTAAACGCCTTGTAATTGGCTATAATCACCATTTTGGCCGTAACCGTGAAGGTTCATTCGAACATTTAAAAGAATATGGTAATTTATATGGTTTTGAGGTGGAGGAGATCCCTGCCCAAGATATAGATAATATTGAAATCAGCTCAACAAAGATCAGAAAAGCCCTACAAGCCGGTGATGTTAAGGGCGCTGCAACTTTTTTAGGACATCAATATACTCTAACTGGCAGGATTGTTGAGGGTAAGAAGCTGGGAAAAACCATTGGTTATCCAACAGCCAATATTTTTGTAGATGATAAATACAAACTCATACCGGCAGATGGAGTATATGCTGTAAAGGTAAGGCATAAAGGAGATATATACGGTGGGATGCTGAATATTGGTAACAATCCAACTGTGAATGGGAAAATCAAAACAATAGAAGTTAACATCTTTGATTTTGATAAAGATATTTATGGCGATGAGGCAACGGTTTACTTTCTGGAACGACTTAGAGATGAAGTGAAGTTCAATGGTTTGGAAGAATTAAAAAAGCAGCTCGCAAAAGATAAAAAGAACGCAGTTCAAATTACTACTACGAATCACTAATTTTCCGCCGCGGCGGACGAATATACAAATCTGTGTTTAAAAGAATCAGTATATTACTTTTGTGTTGTATTGTGTTTCAAAAAACAGAGGCACAAACTCAACTATTGGATTCACTTACTTTGGATTCACTACAAGCATATACTAGTTTATCCGAGGCACTTAAAAATCCCGATGCTGTTATAAAATTGGAACTGCGAAAAAAGAAATTAAAAAAATTTCCTGTTGAAATTTTACAATTTAAAAATCTACAATATTTGGATATTAGTAAAAACAATATCAAAGAGCTGCCTGTTGAAATTGGGCAGTTAAAGAATTTACAGTACCTGGCCATTTCGAAGACCGGCTTAGAGGAACTGGTTCCGCAAATCGGAGAGTTGAAAAATTTATATTATTTAAATCTGAATCAAAATGAATTATCTTCATTACCAAGGGAGATAGGTAAATTAGAAAATTTAAGAACATTGGACCTCTGGAGTAATAATATAGATAGTTTTCCGGATGAGATAAAGAATTTAAAAAATTTAAAATTGCTGGATCTGCGTGTGATCCTGATTCCTGATATAGAACAACATCGCGTGCAATATTTATTGCCACATACTAAAATACATTTTTCTCCTTATTGTAAATGCCAGCAGTAAAAAATAAAGAATTAGAGAGTTGTTGAATTGAAGAGTTGTAGATTTGGCATAAAATTTAATTGCTGCACCTGAAGGGTAAAATGATAAACTAAAATAAATTCTCCATTTCTCTAAATCACCAACTCTCCAATTTTTTCAAGTAGTTCCAAACTCCTTGTGCACGCTTTTCAATCCATCCAATACATCATCCGTATCCTTTTCTTTTTCAAATTCAATGAATAAATGTCCGTCAACTAAGATCCTTGGATCGATATTTAATTTAAAAATTTCTTTGTAAGTTTTTTTTTGAAATTCTTTATCATATCCTTTATTTTTACTCGCATTTTTAAAATAAGCAAGATAACTGGAAAGAAAAATAAAGGGATAAGCAAAAGGTAATAGAAAGAGAGAAGTGGTTTTTAATCGCGTAAACTGAATGTGCTTTATTTTAAATCCTGCCAATTTCGCTAATACACGAAGCTTTTGGATGCCAATTAAAAATACATGTCCGAAATAAATTTCATTGGTAATAGCTTTATTGCTCATCCAGATCGAATCAATTTCATTGGGCGGCATGATGGAATTAAAACGTTCACTTTCAGATAAAAAATAACTTAATCTTGCTCTCAGATTAGAGTAATTAGGAGTAGTAATAATTAAAGAACCATTTGGTTTTAGTATTCTGTTGAATTCCTGCAACGCTTTAAACTGGTCGCTGAAATGTTCAATACCTTCCTGGCATAAAACAAAATCAACAGCATTGTTTTCCAAAGGAATTTTATCCAATACATTTGCGCGTTCACATTTTATACCCTCCATTTTAAAATATTCAGGGAACAGATCATAAGCAATTGGTATTCCTCCTAAATCTTTGATTATTTTTGATGTGATGCCATTTCCTGCAGGAAGATCAACAACAGTTTTATCGGAGATCCTTTTTTGATTTTTTATCAAATATTGTTTAACATGGTATTTGATGCTTTTAGGATTGTTCTCGTAACTATTTTCTTCCATACTATTTCTCCCTCTCCCATGGGAGAGGGCTGGGGTGAGGTTATTTAATTATAAATATGGAGCGTACTCCCATCAAAGGCAGTATTGTATGCTTTTAAAGGCAATCCT
>JBQTHQ010000063.1:0-18607 GCA_052389695.1 Bacteroidota bacterium
GAATGATTTTTGCTTTTGACATGATTTACATTTATAATTTAGTCCAAAATTAATAAAAAAAATCAATAAAACAAATTTGGACTATATTTTAATTGTAATTGGTATAAGTTAAGACAAAGCAGTAAAAATAATATTGAAAGCGTTTTTTTCATCTTATATTAATCAACTAGTGAACTAATGACCAATGAACCAATCACATCCAGCCTTTTTCCAAAATATCCTTGGTGTGATAAGTAATAATTAAGTTAGCTCCCGCTCTTGCAAAGGCATACATATTTTCCATTACAACTTTTTGTTCATCTATCCAACCTTTTTCAGCAGCAGCTTTCACCATTGAATATTCTCCGGATACATTATAACAGGCAACCGGCAATAATGTGTTCTGACGCAGATTAAAGATCACATCCATATATGCCAATGCAGGTTTTACCATTAATACATCCGCGCCTTCCGCTTCATCCAATAAACCTTCGGTCAATGATTCATTACCATTCCTGAAATCCATTTGGTAGGATTTTCTGTCCCCTTTTTGCGGGGCACAATCAGCAGCTTCACGAAACGGGCCATAATAAGCGGAAGCATATTTTATAGCGTACGACATGATGGCGGTAGTTGAAAAACCGTTTTGATCCAGCAACTTGCGCATAGCTGCAATGCGGCCATCCATCATATCACTGGGAGCTACCATATCCGCACCGGCTTGTGCATGGCTCAGTGCCATTTTCGCCAGCACTTCCACTGATGCGTCATTATGCACATAGTCATTCCCGCCTAAAGCGGGATTTCGCCCAAGCTCAACATGAAACACACCGCAATGTCCGTGCGTGGTATAAGCACATACACATACATCCGTGATCACATAAATGTTTTCTCCAAATTTTTCTTTCAAAGCTTTTACCGCTTTTACCACTACCGAATTATTGCTGTAGGAAGAACTCGCATCTTCTGATTTTTTTTCTCCAACACCAAACAATAAAATTTTATTGATGCCTGATTTCAATCCTTTCTCCACATCCTTTAAAAGTTCATCTACTGAATAGTGATTGATTCCCGGCATGGCGGTAATGGGATGAATCACGCTTTTCCCTTCCATCACAAAATAAGGATAGATAAACATATCTTTTGAAAGACGTGTTTCAGCGACCATTTCACGAACGATGGCATTTTTTCTTAGTCTACGAGGGCGTTGGAGCCCCTCCAACCTCCCCCAAGGGGAGGCTTTTGAAGAACTATGTGTTTTATTATTCATGAATAAGCTTTTTATTAATTTTTTAAGCACCCTCTCCTTTGGAGAGGGTTGGGGAGAGGCTGAACACTGCTTCCGCCAAACCTACTTCATCAAAGGAAGCCGGCAGAATGCAATTTTCTACTCCAAATTCTTTTAATTTTTTTTCTGTTGATTTACCTATTGCGATCACTCTTTGATCTTTTGAAATTTTTCCTTTCTCAAAAAAAGATTGAACGTTTGAAGGGCTTGTAAAAACTACAACTTCTACATCGGGTAATTTGGTGTTTTCTTTTTTTACTGTTTCATAAACTACCAGGTCGGTGAGTTTATCCCCATTTTCAAATTGTTGCTGAATGGTAGGTAATCCACCTTTTGCCTGTGGAAATAAAACCGTTTCGTTCCCAACCGCTTTCGCGAATTTTTTACCAACCACTTTTGTGTCATTTATTGAGCCTACAAATGCCGCATTCCTATTGTATTTTTTTAATTCCTGTTCAGTTGATCTTCCGATCACACCAAATTTGGTTTTTGGTTTTAGTTCAGGGTTTTGTGAAAAAAAATGATCTATGGCATTGCTGCTCGCAAAAAATATCCAATCGGTGGGTGGTATATTTTTGATCGTTACTTTTTTTGTTTCAATAAAAGAAATGCCTTGTACATTATATCCGTTCCCTTCCAATACATTTTTAAAAAATGAATCTTCCTTCAGGTCACGTGTTATCAAAACAGATACGGGCTTGATATTATTTAAGGCCTTTACAATTTTTTCTGCGAAATTTTCATCGGTAAAGGATTCAAAATACATTCGCTTCGGCATAGTGTTCCATGCTTCTGCTTTGGAGGTCCATACTTTGAATTTATTATCTTCTTTGATGCAGTAAATACCCAGTGGCAAGGAACAACCCCCATCGAATAAATTCAATACTTTGCGTTCGATGCCAATAATATCTTCTACTTTTTCCGAATTCAATTTATTGATATACTCAAATAGCTCATGATCATCTTCCCTGATCTGTAAACCTAAAACACCTTGTGCCGGAGCCGGAATAAATTCTTTCGGATCCAAACGCAGTACTTTGAATTCGCTGAGGTCAATTCGTAAACGTTCAACACCGGCAGCAGCCAGCATAATGGCATCGTATTTTTTATCACGTAATTTCTGAATGCGTGTAGGAACATTTCCTCGCAAGTCTTCAATTTTTGCATCTCTGCGAAAAGCAAGTAATTGTGATTTCCTGCGGGCAGAGGAAGTACCAACAATTGCATTTTTTTTGAATATGAATTTTTGTGTGCTGTCCGCGCTTTCCTTGCGAACAATTATTAATTCAGCGGCATCTTCACGTTCCGAAACAGCAGCGATCTTTAAGCCTAGGGGAGACGTGGTTGGAAGGTCCTTATGTGAATGGACTGCCAGGTCAATTTCTTTTTTTAATAATTCCTCTTCCAGTTCTTTTGTAAAAAAACCTTTGCCTTCCAGTTTATCTAAACTCACATCCTGGATAATATCTCCCTGTGTTTTTATAACCTTTATTTCAACACTCAGATTTAATTTTTGCAGTTTACGCAATATATGATTGGCCTGCCATAATGCAAGATCACTGCCGCGGGATCCTATGATGATTGGGCCCCTCTTTATCTCCCCAAAGGGGAGAGATGTAATTTTAGTATTGTTTGAATAACTATTCATTTAAATATTTTGAACGATAAAAATTCCTCCCCTTGGGGGAGGTTAGGAGGGGCTGTTTTTTGTTAAGATATCCTTCGCCATTTTCATGGGTACGCTGATGTATTTTTTTTCCATGTAGGATAACATTTTATCCAACACTTCTTTGGACTCTGAATCTAAACTTTGTAATTCCTTAGCAAATACTTCGTTTGCCGTTTCACGTATCTCTTTCACTTTTTTAGGCACTTCACTCATTGCCAGTTCCACTTTGCGTGTTTTTAGAATTTGTTTGAACTCTTCAATATTTTTTTCAATGATGATCTTGCAGGCTTCGAGTTCTTTTTCTCGCGATTGTAAATTTTCCTTTGCCACTTCCTGCAAATTATTTATCGAGATCAAATTCACATCATAATTATTCAATATTTCTGTATCCAGGTCATTTGGGATGGCAAGATCGATCACTACTTTTTTCGATTTATCAGCACCTATTAAACTTTTGTATAGTTGAGGAGTAATGATACTTTCAGCAGCGCCGGTACAGGTAACGATAATATCAAATCCTTCTTTGTAATTTTTTAATTCTGAAAGAGAAAATGCTTTCCCGTTCAGCTCAGTGGCTAATTTTTCAGCGTTGGCAAGTGTTCTGTTAAATACTGTAAAATTGCTGAACTGGTGTTTTTTAAAATATTTCGCCATGGTGGTATTGGTAACACCGGAGCCGATAATTAAAAAACGTGCATCCTGTTTTACATTCAATGCACGCAATTTGCGGTAGGCGAGTGATACAACAGAAACAGGATTTTTTGCAATATTGGTATGGGTATATACTTCCTTGGCTACTTCAATTGTTTTTTTAATTGATAAGCGGATCAGATCGCCGGTAAAGCCAAATTCTTTACATTTTTCATATGAATTGCGTACCTGTGTAATGATCTCGCGTTCACCCACTACCATCGAATCAATGGAAGAAGCAACATAAAATAAATGACGCAATGCTTCATCATTTTCAAATAGCTGCACATGCTCAATTGCCCAATTGATCTCCGTGTTGGTCCAATTGCTGTTGAATGCGGCAAAAAATTTATGTAAGAAAATTTTATCAAGTTTCTGATCGGATGAGATAATGAATTCCACACGGTTACAAGTGGAAAGATAGAACAATTCATCTAAACCGGTTTTGGATTTTAAATGTTCTAACCGGGCTTGAATTGCATCTTCCGAAATATGCAATTTCCCGATAGAATTTAAATCGGCGGTTTTATGGGTAAATGCTATGATCTTGATCCTATACACAATGCTGTTTTTTCTACAGCAAATTTCCCCTTTATTTAAATTTAAATTGTCATGGAATTGTCATAACCTTAAAAATTTGGTTGAATTCCATTTTTTTGGATGGGTACCAGGGAGGGTTCAAGAGCCGGATGTTTAAAATCCATCATAAAACTAAATGTAGAGCCTTCATTTAGTTTACTTTTTACATAAAATTTGCCGCCCTGATCTTTTATTAATTTTTTTGAAATAGAAAGACCTAGTCCTGTTCCTCCATATTGGCGGGCAGTTTCAAGTGTAGCTTGCTGAAAAACCCCGCAAATTGTATTCAGTTTTTCTTCCGGTATTCCTATTCCTGTATCAATTACAGCAATTTCCAACCGGGTATTTTCCTGATCCGAACTCAATAATTTTACACTAACAGTAATTTTGCCTTCATTTGTGAATTTGATCGCATTGCTTAACAGATTTGTCAGTATCTGTTTTAATCTAACAGGATCACCCAGGAATGTTTCAGGAATAGCGGGATCATAGTCATTGATCAGTTTTAAATTTTTCTCCTGGACTTTTGTTTCAAACAATCCCAGAATTTCTGTAATCACCACTGCCGGTTTAAAAGGTATTTTTTCATAGGTCATTTTACCGGCATCTACCTTGGCAAGGTCAAGTATATCATTGATCAATACAATAAGTGTATCTCCTGAAGTTTTGATGGCCGAAAGGTATTCCTTTTGTTTTGGGTTTAACTCGGTTTTCAGTAATACGTTGGTAAATCCAATAACAGCATTCATGGGGGTGCGGATCTCATGGCTCATATTCGATAAAAAAAGCTGTTTTGCCCTTACAGCCTCTTTCGCTTTTTTATTTGCATCAATGAGTTTATCTTCTGTTTGTTTTTGTATGGTGATATCCGATTCGATCGTGATAATTTTATCGATCTCTCCTTTATCATCCAATACAGGAGTTAATGTAGTGAGCGCCCAGTATGCTTTTCCATGTTTTGAATGTTTTTTTTCCTCGTAGGAAACAGGCATTTTTTTCTGATTGACAAGCTCAATGTATTCTGTATACAGCTTACTTTCTTCTCTTACAACTTCTCCTTTTGTACCGATTAATTCGGCAAGCGTATATCCTGTGAGCATTGATAATCCATCATTCACCCATTCTGTTTTCCCTTCTTTGTCAGTAATTGAAATGGCGTTGAATGATTTACTTGCAACCAGGGCAAGGCGTTCTAAATTTTCAATTTTGTTTCGTTCCCTTATCTGGTTACCGAGTTTTATATTGGCTTTTTGTAATTCCAGTTGTTGTTCCTTTAATTTCATGTTTGCCTGGTGCAGTTCAACAAACACTTTTACTTTGGCGATCAGTATCTCAGAAATGATAGGTTTATAAATATAATCGACAGCTCCTGATGCATACCCTTTAAACGCATATTGCTGATCTCTTGCAATAGCGGTTACAAAAATGATGGGTATGTACTGCGATTTTTCCCGTTGACGGATCAGTTCTGCAGTTTCAAAACCATCCATATCAGGCATCATTACATCCATTAATATCATGGCAAGATCATGCTGTAATACCTGCTTCAAAGCCTCTTTTCCTGATGTGGCTTTAATGATGTTCTGACCAAGGTCTGATAAAAGTGATTCCAGCGCAAGTAGATTATGCTCCTTGTCATCTACGATCAGGATATTCACTTTATGGCTGTCTTTTGTTAACATGAGTGTATGGGTTTAGAACTAATTTTTAATTGTAAAATAAAATGTACTTCCTTTTTGTAACTCTGATTCCATCCATATTTTACCTTCATGGCGTTGAACAATTTTTTTACAGATTGCCAAACCTATTCCGGTGCCGGGATATTCTTTCATTGTATGCAGGCGTTGAAAGATCTGAAAAATTTTATCTGCATATTGTTGGTTAATGCCGATACCATTATCTTCAACAGCAAACAAGAAATCTTCTCCCTTTTTTTTTGATGAAATTTTTATTTCAGGTGAAATGTTTCTTTTAAATTTAATGGCATTGCCAACCAGGTTTTGAAACAGTTGCACCATTTGCATACGGTTGGCGCGAATAACAGGTAATCTGTCATAACGAACAATGGCCCTGTTTTTTTTAATACTGTCGTTTAAGTTCTCTAAAACATCCTCCAGCACCTGGTTGCAATCAACAGCTTCAAAAGCTTCTTCATTTCTGCTGATCCGAGAATATTCCAAAAGATCAACAATGATATTGCGCATACGTGCACTTGCATCTACAACAAATCCCATAAAATCATTAGCTTCATCATCCAGTTTGTCTTTGTATTTTATTTGTAACAACTGGATATAGCTGGTGATGGTACGCAATGGTTCCTGTAGATCGTGCGAAGCCACATACGCGAACTTTTCCAGCTCTTCATTGATCCGTGTCAGTTCTTTGGAGTGTTGTTTTAATTCTCTGTTAGCGATTCTTAACTCCTCCCCTTGAACCACCAGTTCCTGCGTTTTTTTATACAGGTCAGCAAAAATGGAAACCTTTGCTTTTAATATTTCGGACACTAATGGTTTCAACATATAATCCACTGCGCCGGCTTTGTATCCTTTAAAAATATTATCAGGTGCATTGTTATTTGCAGTAAGAAAAATGATCGGAATGTGTTTTAGTTTTTCACTCTGGCGGATCAGCTCAGCTGTTTCAAATCCATTCAGCATAGGCATTTGCACATCCATTAAAATAAGAGCAAAATCCTGTTCCTTCAGTAGAATTTTTAGGGCTTCTCTTCCTGAATTAGCTTTAATAAAAGCATAATCTTCATTTTCCAGGATCACTTCCAGGGAAAGCAGGTTTTCCTTTTTATCATCTACCAATAAAATTTTTACAAGCTGCTCGGTTTGCATTCTTATAGTTTAAGCTTTATTCAAAATTATTAACCTACCCACGTTCCCGACTCCGCTACCATTGACGCTTTTTGTATTTCATTGGTTTACAGCAATTTGCAAGAGCGTCATTTAATATTGCTTTTTTCCCTTTTGGGAAAATTACCCCTCGAACTGACCTTGCGCTGTGCCACTTCGAGCGGAGTCGGGAAGTATGCGCTAGCATTCTTTTAAAATTCTTGAGAAAAAAGATAGGAAAGCTCTTTCATTTATAAAAGGACCTTCCGTATCAACCAAAACAAAATTTAACCGCACTATTTTTTAAGCCAAACTCTCATCAATGCTAATAACTGATCCACGTTTACCGGTTTTGTAATATAGTCGGTAGCGCCTGATTCTATACATTTCTGACGGTCACCTTTCATAGCTTTAGCGGTAACCGCTATGATCGGAGTATTTAAATTTTTACTGTCTTTGCGGATAATTCTCATTGTTTCATATCCATCCATTTCCGGCATCATGATATCCATCAGCACAATATCTATATCATCATTTTTTTGTAAATGGTGGATGGCTTCCAAGCCGCTTTCAGCACTTATGATATTGATCTTAAAACGTTCCAGTGCAGTTGTCAGCGCAAATAAATTCCGCACATCATCATCTACCAGCAATACTTTTTTGCCTTGCAGCACGTCTTCCGATAAACGATAATTTTCAATTATTTTTCGCGTTTCAGGCAATAGTTCTGAATGTGACCTGTGAAGGAATAAAGATGTTTGATCCATCAGACAGCCGATCGAATTTTCGCTTTCAGGGATCACAATTTTTGCCAAACGGTTTATTCGTGCTGTTTCTTTTTTACTCAACTCCTGGTTCGAATACACGATCAATGAGGTGTTTTGCAATTGTTTTTGTGTTTCTGATTTGCTGATAACTTCCGTAGCAGTGGATGCAGGCGAAAGAATATCCAGCAATATGCAATCGAATTCTTGTTTTCGCATCATATTTACAGCTTCCTTACCTGTTTTTGCTAAGGTTACTTTTACATCGGTGTTTCCGATCAGCTTTATTATCTTAGAGGAATCCGCTTCATCTTCATCCACAATAAGCATCTCTTTTACTTTTTTAGAATAAAATTCATGGACGTCTTTAAACAGGTATTTGATATCGGTTTCCTTTAAAGGTTTCACAAAGAAATTTCTTGCCCCTTCTTTAAGGCCGGCTTCTCTGTCTTCAGCACCTGAAATTACATACACGGGAATATGGCGAATGTTGAGATCGTTCTTGAGCCTGTCCAGAACTTTCCATCCGCTGATATCCGGCATATTTATATCCAGTGTAATGGCAACAGGTTTGAATTGATTTACGTAATCAATCACTTCCCCGCCTTTATTACTGATAACAGCTTTTAATTCATGCTGGTGAGCAATATCTACCAGTATCTTAGCAAAGCGCATGTCATCTTCCACAATTAATAATACTTTATCCTCCTGTTTGATGGATGCTCTGTCATCGTCTGCTTCATTTAAGGTAAAAAGATCAGAATCTATTCCGGTTACATTTTCTGCAGCAATAATTTTTAGATCGCGATCAAAATCATTGGTTCTTCTATTCTCCTTATCCGGTACATAATTAATTGGTAAGAATAAAGTAAACACACTTCCTTTTTCTGATTCACTTTCCAACTCGATGGTTCCTCCTAACAGTTCCGCAAGTCCGCGGCTGATGGATAAACCTAAACCTGTTCCACCATACTTACGGCTGGTAGAACCTTCCGCCTGTTGGAACGCTTCAAATATGATATTCTGTTTGTCTTTAGGAATACCAATACCTGTATCACATATCTCAAAGGCAACCACTGTTGATGCATTGTCGAGATTAAGATTTGGAATTTTCCAATTTTTGTCTGCCTTATAAATTTTTAATCCTACTTTACCTTTTTCTGTAAATTTAAATGCGTTTGATAAGAGGTTTTTAAGGATTTGATTCAAACGTTGTTGATCTGTTTCAATGAGCTCCGGAAGTTCCGGATCGATCTCTGTCTGGAATTTGAGGTTCTTACCTTCAGAAACATATTTAAAGTTACGTTCAACAAATTCAGTAACATCCGTAAAGCCTACCGGTGCAAAATCCACTGAAATATAACCTGATTCGATCTTTGAAAGATCCAGGATATCATTAATTAACTGGATCAAATCATCACCGCATGAGTGAATGGTTTTGGCGAATTGTACTTGTTTTTCTGTTAAATTTCCATCATGGTTTTCGATCAGCTGTTGTGCCAGGATCAATAAACTGTTCAATGGCGTTCTTAATTCATGCGACATGTTTGCCAGGAACTCCGATTTATATTTGGAAGTAAGTGTTAACTGTGCTGCCTTTTCTTCTAATGATTTTCTGGCAACTTCCACCTCTTTATTTTTTTGTTCCACTTCTTCTTTCTGGCTTGCCAATAAACCTGCTTTTTCTTCCAGCTCTTCATTTGTATTACGCAATACTTCCTGTTGACTTTTTAACTCACCGGCCAGTGATTGTGATTGTGCAAGTAAACTTTCTGTTCGGGTATTTGTTTCGATGGTATTTAACACGATACCAATACTCTCAGTTAAACCTTCAAGGAAATCCTGGTGGGTTTGACTGAATGATTCAAAAGAAGCAAGTTCGATCACCGCTTTTAATCTTCCTTCAAAAAGTACAGGTAATACAAAAATATTTACCGGTTTTGCTTCACCTAATCCTGAACTGATCTGTATGTAATCATTCGGAACATTGGTCAGTAATATCCTTTCCTTTTCCAAAGCACATTGCCCTACCAAGCCTTCACCCATTGCCCAGTGACTGGCAATATTTTTACGTTTTTTATAGGCAAATGAAGCAATTAGTTTTAGCGTTGATTCCATGAATTCTTCTTTCTCTTCCATTAGATAGAATAATCCATGTTGTGCCGAAACCACGGTTGCTAACTCGGAAAGGATGCGTTTTGTTACCGTGTTCAATTCTTTTTGCCCCTGAAGCATTTGCGTGAACTTCGCAAGATTGGATTTTAGCCAGTCCTGTTCCTGGTTACGTTGTGTGGTTTCTTTCAGATTGGCGATCATTTGGTTGATCGTATCTTTTAAGGCTTCCACCTCACCTTTTGCTTCCACACCAATGGAGCGGGTCAAATCACCTTGTGTTACCGCGGATGCCACTTCAGAGATAGCACGTACCTGTGTGGTAAGATTCGCAGCCAGCTGGTTTACATTTTCCGTTAAGTTTTTCCATGTTCCGGAAGCTCCCGGTACGTTTGCCTGTCCGCCTAGTTTTCCTTCAGCACCCACCTCACGCGCCACAGTTGTCACCTGGTCAGAGAAGGTTGCTAATGTATCGATCATCTCATTGATCGTATCTGTTAACTGAGCTACTTCACCTTTTGCATCGATCAATAATTTTTGTTTTAAGTTTCCTTTAGCTACCGATGTTACTACTTTGGCAATACCGCGTACCTGGCTGGTTAAGTTGGATGCCATTACATTTACACTGTCTGTCAAATCTTTCCATGTACCTGCAACACCTTTTACTTCTGATTGTCCGCCCAGTTTACCTTCTGTACCTACCTCACGTGCTACACGTGTTACCTCTGATGCAAATGAGTTTAATTGCTCCACCATCGTATTGATCGTGTTTTTCAGATCCAGGATCTCGCCTTTAACGTCTACTGTGATTGGTTTTGAAAGGTCACCACTTGCCACCGCTTTTGTTACCTCAGCAATATTACGTACCTGTGCTGTTAAATTACCCGCCATACCATTTACACTGTCCGTCAGATCTTTCCATGTACCTGCAACACCCGGCACGAATGCTTGTCCGCCCAATTTACCTTCTGTACCCACCTCACGCGCCACACGAGTTACCTCTGATGCAAAAGCTCTTAACTGATCCACCATGGTATTCATTGTTTCTTTTAATAACAAGATCTCACCACGTACGTCCACTGTAATTTTTTTTGACATATCTCCGTTTGCCACGGCAATTGTTACTTCTGAAATGTTACGTACTTGTGCAGTTAAGTTACCGGCCATTTGATTTACCGAATCTGTCAGATCTTTCCATGTTCCTGCAACACCCGGTACGTTTGCTTGTCCGCCCAGTTTACCTTCCGTACCTACCTCACGTGCCACACGAGTTACCTCTGATGCGAAAGCTCTTAACTGATCCACCATGGTATTCAGTGTTTCTTTTAATTGAAGGATCTCACCTTGTACATCTACCGTAATTTTTCTTGACATATCTCCGTTTGCCACGGCAATTGCCACATCGGCAATGTTACGTACCTGTGCAGTAAGGTTACCCGCCATTTGATTTACAGAGTCTGTTAGATCTTTCCATGTTCCTGCAACGCCCGGTACATCTGCTTGTCCGCCCAGTTTACCTTCTGTACCTACCTCACGTGCCACCCTAGGTACCTCTGATGCAAATCCTCTCAACTGATCCACCATCGTATTGATCGTATTTTTTAATTCTAAGATTTCACCTTTTACATCCACTGTGATCTGGCGCGATAAATCGCCTTTTGCTACCGCTGTTGTTACTTCGGCGATGTTACGTACCTGGCCTGTTAAATTGGATGCCATTTGGTTTACAGAATCTGTCAGATCTTTCCATGTACCACCAACTCCCTTTACCTGTGCCTGTCCGCCCAGCTTACCTTCCGTACCTACCTCACGTGCCACCCGCGTTACCTCAGAAGCAAAGGAGTTTAACTGATCCACCATGGTGTTGATCGTATTTTTTAATTCAAGGATCTCTCCTTTTGTATCCACTGTGATCTGACGTGATAAATCGCCTTTTGCCACCGCTGTTGTTACTTCCGCGATGTTACGTACCTGTCCTGTTAAGTTGGATGCCATCTGGTTTACCGAATCCGTTAGATCTTTCCATGTACCGCCCACACCTTTTACCTTTGCTTGTCCGCCCAGTTTACCTTCTGTACCCACCTCACGTGCCACCCGTGTTACCTCGGAGGAAAAGGAGTTCAGCTGATCCACCATCGTGTTAATTGTTTTTTTCAATTCTAAAATCTCACCTTGTACATCCACTGTAATTTTTTTGGATAGATCACCATTCGCTACGGCTGTAGTTACTTCCGCAATGTTACGTACTTGTCCTGTTAAGTTGGATGCCATCTGGTTTACAGAATCTGTTAAATCTTTCCATGTACCACCCACACCTTTTACTTTCGCCTGCCCGCCCAGTTTACCTTCTGAACCTACCTCACGTGCTACACGAGTTACCTCGGCACCAAAGGAGTTCAGCTGATCCACCATGGTATTGATCGTATTTTTTAATTCAAGGATCTCACCCTGAACGGTTACTGTAATTTTTTTAGATAAATCGCCTTTTGCCACAGCAGTGGTTACTTCGGCAATATTACGTACCTGGGCCGTTAAGTTACTACCCATCTGATTTACAGAATCTGTCAGATCTTTCCAAACGCCAGCAACACCTTTTACTTTTGCTTGTCCTCCCAGCTTACCTTCCGAACCTACCTCACGAGCCACACGTGTTACCTCCGAACCAAAGGAGTTCAGCTGATCCACCATGGTATTGATCGTATTTTTTAACTCCAGGATCTCACCGCGAACATCCACTGTAATTTTCTTGGATAGATCGCCTTTCGCTACGGCTGTCGTTACATCGGCAATGTTACGTACCTGGCCCGTTAAGTTGGATGCCATCCGGTTTACCGAATCCGTCAGATCTTTCCATGTACCACCAACTCCTTTTACTTGTGCCTGCCCGCCCAGTTTACCTTCCGTACCTACCTCACGTGCCACCCGCGTTACCTCGGATGAGAAGGAGTTCAGCTGATCCACCATGGTATTGATCGTATTCTTTAACTCAAGGATCTCTCCTTTTACGTCCACCGTAATTTTTTTGGATAAGTCACCTTTTGCCACGGCAGTTGTTACATCCGCGATATTACGTACCTGTCCGGTAAGATTACTCGCCATTTTATTTACTGAATCTGTCAGATCTTTCCATACACCACCCACACCTTTTACTTTTGCTTGTCCGCCAAGTTTACCCTCTGTACCCACCTCACGTGCCACCCGCGTTACCTCCATGGAGAATAAGTTCAGCTGTTTCACCATCCCGTTTACCTCTTTCGCGATCCTCAGGAACTCCCCTTGTAAAGGATGGCCTTCAATTTCTAAGGGCATCTCCTGGGAAAGATTTCCTTTCGCAACGGAGGTGATAACGTGCGCGATCTCAATGGTTGGGTGTACAAGATCGGAGATAAGTGTATTTACAGATTCAATGCAGGAACCCCATGAACCTCTTGCTCCGTCAAGTTCTACGCGTCGGGTAAGTTTACCCTGTTTACCAATGCTATGGCCTACTTTTTCGAACTCTAATTCCATTCGTTCATTCAGCTCAATAATATCGTTCAGCGCATCACATATTTTTCCTTTAAGACCTACCTGATCGGCCGGTAAACGCACGGAAAAATTTCCATTTTTTACACGCAGGAGTACCTGGAAGAGATCGGCATCACTTAAAATGCCTCCCGTGTTTGAAAGTTGAACATAACCTGTTTCTCGTTTTCTTCTCCGAACAGTTTTCTTTATTCTTGCTTTAGGCTTATGTGTAGGTTTTGCTTTAGCCGCCGGGGTCTTTTCTTTTGCTTTCATTCAACAGATTTTTAAAGAAATATTTTTATTTTTAAAAACTAAAATCTTTTAAGGGGAGACTAACGTAGTGATGTTTTAAAAAGCTCTTCAAACTATTCGTTGAAAAGAAGAAAATGTCAGGTAGACGAGTTAAAATGAAAGGTGACTAATTGTAAATTTAAAATCAGGTTATTTTAGATTTGCTAATAACTGCTTGGAATTTATATTTTGGCTACTTGGCCTGTCAAATTATTCTTAAATAATTTTGCGGAAAACAAAAATCTGCTTATCTTCGCGTCCCGTTTTAAGAAAAGGAGAATTTTTAAGTATATAAATTAATACCAAAAAAAACAGTGGAAGCATTAAGTTATAAAACAGTTTCAGCAAATAAGGAAACCGTAAACAAAGGTTGGGTGTTAATAGATGCCGAGAACGAAACATTGGGTCGTTTGGCTTCTAAAGTGGCTTACCTCTTAAGAGGTAAGGATAAAACCAACTTTACTCCTCACGTAGATACAGGCGATAATGTAGTGGTTATTAACGCTGAAAAGATAAAATTGACCGGAAAAAAAATGGTTGAAAAGGAATATGTGCGTCATACAGGTTATCCGGGCGGACAACGTTTTGCAACTCCAAAAGAAGTGTTGGCAAAAAAACCAACTGAAGTAGTAAGAATGGCTGTAAGCGGAATGTTGCCAAAGAACAGATTGGGTGATGTATTAAGACGTAATGTGTTCATTTATGCAGGTGCAGAACATCCTCATGCAGCGCAACAACCAAAAGAAGTAAAATTAAATACAATTAAATAATAAAAATGGAAGTAGTAAATACTCTGGGTAGAAGAAACACCGCTGTAGCACGTGCATATGTGCAAAAAGGGAAGGGCGAGATTATGATCAACAATAAAGATTATAAAGCTTATTTCACAACAACCACTTTACAATACAAAATAAATCAGGCATTTAATGTTACAAAAACATTGGGTGAATATGATGTGAAAGTAAACGTAAAAGGGGGCGGGGTAACAGGCCAGGCAGAAGCTGTTCGTTTAGCGATTGCGCGTGCTTTAGTAGAAATGGATGCGAATCATAAACCGGCTTTAAAGGCTGAAGAATTAATGACACGTAATCCAAAAATGGTGGAGCGTAAAAAACCGGGTCAGAAAAAAGCTCGTAAACGTTTCCAATTCAGTAAACGATAATCGAAATTACGAAATTCACAATTCTCATACACAGATTAGTATATTGGTATAAATTAGTATTTAGTAGAAATTATAAAATAAGACTCAATGTCAAGAACAAATTTCAATGAATTATTAGAAGCCGGATCTCACTTCGGTCACTTAAAAAGAAAATGGAACCCGGCTATGGCTCCATATATCTTCACAGAAAAAAATGGTATCCATATCATTGATCTAAATAAAACAGTTGTAAAAATTGAAGATGCTGCAAATGCATTGAAACAAATTGCAAAGTCAGGTAAAAAAGTTTTATTCGTTGCTACTAAAAAACAAGCAAAAGACATTGTTGCAGAAAAAGTAAAAGCAGTGAACATGCCTTATGTTACTGAGCGTTGGCCGGGCGGCATGCTTACCAATTTTGCCACTATCCGTAAAGCAGTTAAAAAAATGGGTGCTATCGACAGAATGAGCACAGATGGTACTTTTGATACAATTTCTAAAAAAGAAAAATTACAAATTTCACGTGTTAGAGCAAAGTTAGAGACCAACTTAGGCAGTATTGTTGACCTGAGCCGTTTACCTGCAGCTTTATTCATTGTTGACATATCTAAAGAACACATCGCGGTAGCAGAAGCAAAACGTTTGAACATTCCCACATTTGCTATCGTTGATACTAACTCCGATCCTAATTTGGTTGATTACGCAATTCCTGCAAATGATGATGCTTCAACATCTATCGCTTTAATTACAGGTATCATTACCAAAGCCATTGAAGAAGGTTTGGCTGAACGAAAAGTAGATAAAGAAACAGCGGCAGCTGAAGAAAAAGATGGTGCAAAAGCAACATCGCGTGATGAAGCCGAAAAATTAGCAGACGGAGCTAAATTCAAAGCTTCGGAAGAAGGGGCCGGAGCTGCAAAACGACCGGCAGGTTCTAAACCAAGAAGAAAAACGATCAATCCTAATCCAACAAAATAACAAAACGGTCCCGCAGAAATTGCGGGACATTTTTTAATCTATAAAAAAGCATGACAACAATGACCATTACAGCAGCAGATATAAATAAATTAAGACAAATGACCGGTGCCGGTATGATGGATTGCAAAAAAGCATTGACCGAGGCAAATGGTGATTTTGAAAAGGCAATTGATGAATTACGTAAAAAAGGACAAAAAGTAGCAGCCAATCGCAGCGATCGTGATGCTAAAGAGGGATTGGTAGTTGCTAAAACTACTGCCGATGACAAGCGTGGCGTTGTTTTAGTAGTAAATTGTGAAACTGATTTTGTTGCTAAGAATGAAGATTATGGAAAATTTGTAAATAACATCTTAGAAATAGCTATCGCGAAAAATCCAAAATCAGTGGATGAATTAAAAGCATTGGCGTATGATAATAATATCACTATCGCTGATAAATTAATTGAACAAACAGGTGTGATCGGGGAAAAGATCGAATTATCAAAATATCAATCTGTTGAGGCTCCTTTTGTGATCGCTTACAACCACCCGGGCAACAGACTTGCAAATATTGTCGGATTCAGTTCAGCAACAGTAAAAGCGGAAGTTGCAAAAGATGTTGCAATGCAGGTAGCTGCAATGGCTCCTGTAGCAGTTGATAAAGGTGATGTGGATGCAGAAACCATTCAGCGTGAGATCGAAGTGGGTAAAGAACAGGCGCGTGCTGGAGGTAAGCCGGAAGATATGCTTGAAAAAATTGCTTTAGGTAAATTAAATAAATTTTATAAAGAATCTACTTTATTGAACCAGGAGTTCATTAAAGACAGTAAAAAAACAATTGCCCAGTATTTGAATGAGTCGGAAAAAGGCTTGACAGTGACAAGCTTTAAACGAATCGCTTTAAGTTAATAATTATATAAGGTCCCGTTAATTCGGGACTTTTTTTTAACACCTCACCCCTTTATCCCCTCTCCGAAGGAGAGGGGTGTAACTCGAAATACGGGTGAAATTTTTAATTTTGTGGCATTTTATCAAAAGAAATAAATAAAATCTGAATAACAGATACGCGCTCCATGAGTATCGCCTCCTCTCCTTCGGACAGGAGATTAAGAGGAGAGGTCCTATGAAATACAAACGTATCCTTCTAAAACTTAGCGGTGAATCATTAATGGGTAACAAACAATTTGGTATTGATCCTGAGCGGCTTACGGCATACGCTTCACAGATAAAAGAAATTTCATCAATGGGTGTACAGGTTGCAATTGTAATTGGAGGAGGAAATATTTTCAGAGGTATACAAGCGGAAGAAGGAGGGATGGATCGTGTACATGGCGATTATATGGGGATGCTTGCTACGGTTATTAATTCAATGGCCCTACAGGCAGCATTGGAAAAAATAGGAATGGAAACACGGTTGCAATCTGCTATTAAAATGGAACAAATCTGTGAACCGTTTATTCGCAGAAAAGCAGTGAGGCATTTAGAAAAGAATCGTGTTGTAATTTTTGGTGCAGGTACCGGAAACCCTTATTTTACAACAGATACAGCAGCTACATTGCGTGCAATTGAAATTGAAGCCAATGTAGTTTTAAAAGGAACCCGTGTAGATGGTATTTATACTTCTGATCCTGAAAAAGATAAAAATGCCACAAAATATACTACCATTTCTTTTGATGAGGTATATAAAAATGGCTTGGAAGTAATGGACATGACAGCATTTACACTTTGCAAAGAAAATAATTTACCCATTATTGTTTTTGATATGAACAAACCCGGTAACCTCAAAAAAATTGTGCAGGGCGAGCAGGTGGGAACACTTGTGGAATTTTAGGCCCCTCTCTTATCTCCCCGAAGGGGAGAAGAAAAAATAATATATTTGTGCTGAAGTTTAATATCATTGAACCAATGACAAATTTTCCAATTTACTAATGACTAACAAATGACAGAAGACATTCAATTTATTTTAGATACAGCAAAAGAGCAAATGGATAAAGCCGTTTCGCATTTGGAGGCAGAGTTGATCAAAGTACGTGCAGGCAAAGCAAATCCAACGATGCTCGAAGGTATTTCGGTAGATTATTATGGAACATTAACACCATTGAACCAGGTAGCAAATGTGAATACTGCTGATGCACGTTCACTGGTTGTTCAGCCTTGGGAAAAATCAATGCTCACACCTATTGAGAAAGCAATACAGGCCGCTAATCTTGGTTTGAACCCACAGAATGACGGTATATTGATCCGTATTTTAGTTCCTGCTTTAACAGAAGAAAGAAGAAGAGATCTTGTAAAGAAAGCAAAGTCGGAAGCCGAGAATGCAAAAGTAAGTTTACGCAGCATTCGAAAAGAAGCAAATGAAGAATTAAAAAAGTTGCATAAGTCGGGAACCCCTGAAGATGAAGTAAAAGAAGGAGAAACAAAGGTTCAGCAATTGACGGATGGGTATACCGTCAAGTGCGATAAACATTTAGAGATAAAAGAAAAAGAAATTATGACGGTATAAAATATATTTATAGTGAATAAAAAGCCATTGAAATTTCAGTGGCTTTTTTGTTTCCCAACTTACAAATGTCCCCCTCTGTTGATGGTAACTGCTTTATTCATATTAATGGCTTCCTGCCTGGCAAGCTTTTTAGGCTCTTTACAATTAGGGCCGGTGAATTTATACCAATTACAATTAAAATATAGTCCAAATTTGTTTTATTGATTTTTTTTATTAATTTTGGACTAAATTATAAATGTAAATCATGTCAAAAGCAAAAATCATTCATGTCAAAGAAAGCTCGAAAGA
>JBQTHQ010000064.1:0-41106 GCA_052389695.1 Bacteroidota bacterium
TAGCACTTAAAATTAATTAATAAATATGGAAGCACCAAAATTCAGAACACTCAAAAAAGACGTATCATTACACTTGTGTTTAATGGCAGTTCAGTTATTTAACGTACCATTAAAAACGTCTTGCAACTAAGCTATCCCAACATCGAATATATTATTATTGATGGAGGATCAACGGACGGCACCAATAACATTATAAAAAGTTACCAATCAAAAATTGCGAATATTATATCTGAAAAGGACAATGGTATTTATGATGCAATGAATAAAGCATTACGACTTGCTACAGGAGATTATGTTTTATTTTTAAATGCAGGCGACGAGTTATATGCTGCTGATACAATTGCAAATGTTTTTTCTTTATCCGCTAATGCGGATATATATTATGGAAATACAGCTGTAGTAGATAAAACAGGAAAAAAAATTGGGGATAGACGTTTACAACCTCCGGCACAGCTTAACTGGAAAAGTTTAAAGTATGGAATGTGTGTATCGCATCAATCCTTTATTGCAAAACGAACAGTATGTGATTTGTATGATTTAAATTATTCCATCAGTGCTGATATTGATTGGGTAATAAACGCACTAAAGAAATCTTCAAAAATTATATACACCAATAATTATATCTCTAAATTTTTAGAAGGCGGGATCTCTAATAAACGCAGGTCAAAAGCATTGAAAGAACGTTTTTTAATTATGGTAAAACATTATGGAATTCTTCACACCATTTGGAACCATTTATTTATAATTTTACGATATCCATTTCATATACTTACACGCAAATCGATGACTTAATTAATAAAGAAATTTATTATACGGATATCTTTTCAGGTGTAATTCTTTTATTTTATCATACAACACGGTTCTGAATTCATCAATATTTTGCTTGTTCGTAGCAGAAATAAAAAGGCATTGCGTATGTAATGTTCGCATCCAGGTTCTTTTTAATTCTTCCAGGCTTAAATTCTTTTTTGTAACAGGAGTCAGATCATCTTTTGCTTTTTCTTCAAACTTAAACGCATCTATTTTATTGAATACCATTATCATGGGTTTATCAGCTGCTCCTATCTCGGTCAATGTTTGGTTTACTACATTGATTTGATCTTCAAAGCTGGGATGAGAAATGTCTACTACATGAACTAACACATCTGCTTCACGCACTTCGTCCAATGTTGATTTAAATGATTCCACTAATGTTGTAGGCAGTTTTCTAATAAATCCTACCGTATCAGAAAGCAAAAAAGGTAAATTTTCTATTACTACTTTTCTTACAGTTGTATCCAATGTTGCAAATAATTTATTTTCCGCGAATACTTCACTTTTGCTGAGCATGGTCATAATTGTTGATTTTCCCACGTTGGTATAACCCACCAATGCTACACGGATCAACTCACCGCGATTCTTGCGCTGCGTTTCCATTTGTTTATCGATCACCTTCAATCGTTCTTTCAACAATGAAATACGATCACGCACAATACGCCTGTCTGTTTCAATTTCTGTTTCACCGGCACCCTTCATACCAATACCACCTTTGATACGGTCCAAATGGCTCCACATTTTTGTGAGCCGAGGTAACATGTATTGATATTGAGCAAGTTCTACCTGAGTCTTAGCATGTGCAGTACGTGCACGTGCAGCAAAAATATCCAGAATGAGCGTAGTACGATCCAGTACTTTAGCTCCCAGTTCCTTTTCGATATTGCGTTGTTGTGCAGGGGATAACTCATCATCAAAAATTATCAGATCAACCTTATTTTCTTTTACGAATTCACGTATGGTATTTAATTTTCCCGTACCGATAAATGTACGAGCATCCGGATGTTCCAACCGTTGGGTATACCGTTTCAATACATCAGCTCCGGCAGTTTCTGTTAAAAATGCCAGCTCATCAAGATATTCCCTCACCTTTTCTTCGTCCTGATGCTGAGTGATCAAACCTACCAGTATGGCTGTTTCCTTTTTCTTCGCGGTATCAAACATTTGATTTCAAATTGCAGATTACAGATTGTGTAGAATTTGAAATCTGTAATCTGTAATTTTTTAATTATTTTTAAGTGTTTCCGTGTACTCAGCAACTGTTTTTATTTGCTCATCGCTCAGTTGTCCGGCAAAAGGTGTCATCACCCCTTTACCGTTTTTAATGATCTCCATTTTTTGCTGAAGGTCCATTACTGATAGTGTCAGATCCTTGGAATCCATCAATCCTAATTTCCCATCATCACCATGGCATCTTGCACAATTTGCTATATATAGTTCATGGCCGTCTGTTGAAACAACAACAGCTTCAACAGCAGGTGATTTTTGTTTCTTGCTCATTTCCGCCATACCATAAGCACCAACAATTAATAAAAAAGCAATTACAGCCAATGCTTTGTTTCCTTTTTTGAATCCAATCACTGCTAACGGAATAGATACGAATACTGCAACAATTTTGATGACCATCATGGACTTTATTTCCGGGATCTGTGTAAGCATATAAATTCCCGTCAATAAAAACAATGTGGAAATGATCATTTCAGGAACTTTTACACTTTTTGTAAACTTTGTCAGTATTTCATTTTTATTGGCCAACAACAATATTGTTTTTACGAGATAGATCAGTATAAACAAATTAACGGAAACCAAATGGGTATAGAATATTGCTTTGTACATAGGAAAGGTTTTTGATTGTTCAAAATTAGCAAAAAACCTGTAAATTTTGTTAATTAAAAATCCCTTTTATATTCTACATTTGTTACAAGCTCATTATACAATCACTATGAAAAAAATATTTTTATTTCTCTCTGCTCTAGTAATAATAATTAATATTTCCATCGCACAGGAAACATTCCCTGTAAACGGAACAAGCAATAAAAACCATAATTACTACGCATTTACCAACGCTAAAATTTTTATTGATCACGAAGTAATAATTAATAAAGGTATTTTATTGATAAAGGATGGAGTGATCGTTGGTGTGGGTGAAAAAATAAATATCCCCAAAGGTACCGTAGTGTACGATCTAAAAGGAAAATTCATTTATCCGGGTTTAATTGACGCATATACTAATTACGGAATTCCTGAACCTAAACCAGGTTCACGGAACAGAGGTAATCCCCAAATGGAGAGCAATATCAAAGGAGCCTATGGATGGAACCAGACTATTAAAGCAGATGTTGAAGCAAATAAAATATTCAGTGATGATAGCAATGCTGCTGAGGAATTGCGTAAAATGGGATTTGGCGCGGTGCTTACCTTCCATAAAGATGGAATTGTTCGGGGGTCTGCCACTGTTGTTACATTAGGCGATGGAAGAGAAAATGAACTGATCATTCAGGATAAAGCTGCAGCGATGTATTCATTTGACAAAGGATCTTCCACCCAGGATTATCCTTCTTCATTAATGGGCGCAATTGCCTTATTAAGACAAACCTATTTAGATGCGGATTGGTATAAAAAAGACAAAACCCTGCCTACCGGACAGGCAGGAAGAAAAGAATATAATATCTCTTTAGAGTCATTCAACAATTTACAAACCCTTCCTCAAATAATGGAGGTGACTGATAAATTAAGCGCTTTGCGTGCTGATAAAATCGGTGATGAATTTAAAGTGAATTATATTATTAAAGGTTGCGGCAATGAATATCAGCGAATGGATGATTTAAAAGCAACGTATTGTAAATTCATTATTCCACTTAATTTCCCTTCCACGTATGATGTGGAAGATGCCTATGATGCCAATAACATTTCCCTGGCCGACTTAAAACATTGGGAAATGGCTCCGGCAAACCCTTATGCATTTCAGCAATATTTTATTCCCTTCGCAATTACAACTGCTGATCTAAAAGACAAAAAAGATTTCTGGAAAAATTTACGTAAGGCAATTGCTTGCGGCTTAACTGAAAAACAGGCTTTAAAATCACTGACCACAACACCGGCTGAATTGCTTAATCTTTCCGACAAACTTGGAAAACTAAAAGCCGGAATGATCGCTAATTTTATTATCACTTCCGGGAATTTATTTGAAGAAAAAACGGTGATCCACGAAAACTGGATCCAGGGAAAATCATATAAAATAACTGATTATAACATCACTGATATAAGAGGCACCTATGATCTTATTTACGGAAATGATCGAGTATCAAGGGAATTGAAAATTGAAGGTGAAGTTGATAAATTGAAAGGGACAATTCTATTGGATACAGCTAAAACACCTGCAACCATAACTATTTTAGGAAGTTCTATTTCAATTTCTTTTACACCAAAAGATGTTTCAGGAAGTATTCGTTTAAGTGGAACCTTTACTACCGAGCCTTTAAAAATGGCGGGGAAAGGTCAAACCCCTGATGGAGAATGGATCGATTGGAATGCCACATACAAATCACCTTTTGTATCTGAAATAAAAAAGGATTCCATTAAAAAAGATTCAATCAAAAAAACTGTGGCCAATATCGGGCAGGTAACTTATCCCTTTGGTGCCTATGGTAAGAAACTGGAAGACAGGGATCTTTTTAATCAAATTGTATATGATTTTAAAACACGTTACAACGCTATTCTAATAAAAAATGTTACTGTATGGACCAACGAGCAGGAAGGTGTCTTAAAAAATCAATCGGTATATATTACCGAAGGGCGAATCGTTCGCATTGCGGATAATATTGATGCCCCAAAACTCGCATTTGCTAAAGTAATTGATGGCACCGGCAAACACCTTACAGCCGGTATCATTGATGAGCATTCACACATTGCTATGAGCAACGGTGTTAATGAAGGTACGCAAGCATCCAGCGCTGAAGTTCGTGTAGGTGATATTATCAATTCGGAAGATATTAATATTTATCGCCAACTGGCGGGCGGTGTTACTACTTCACAATTATTGCATGGTTCCGCAAATCCAATTGGAGGACAATCAGCATTGATCAAATTACGCTGGGGTAAATCACCTGAAGAAATGAAATATGCAAAAGCGGATGGCTTTATCAAGTTTGCATTGGGTGAAAACGTAAAACAAAGTAATTGGGGTGAGCTTAATGTCATTCGTTTTCCTCAAACACGTATGGGAGTTGAACAAGTATATTATGATTATTTCACCCGCGCGAAAGAGTATGATGCAAAACAAAAAGCATTCAAAATCTTACCTGAAAAAGCAAAAATTTCTTCTACTCCATTTCGTAGGGATCTGGAATTAGAAGCTATTGCGGAGATCCTAAATAAAAAACGTTTCATCACCTGCCACTCTTATGTTCAGTCAGAAATTAATATGCTGATGCATGTTGCAGATTCAGTTGGTTTTAAAATAAATACATTCACTCATATCTTAGAGGGTTATAAGGTGGCTGATAAAATGAAAGCGCATGGTGTGGGTGCTTCTTCATTCAGTGACTGGTGGGCATATAAAATGGAAGTAAAAGACGCGATACCATACAATGCAGCACTTTTAACACAAATGGGAATTACAACAGCTATCAATTCCGATGATGCTGAAATGGGAAGAAGGTTGAACCATGAAGCTGCGAAATGTGTTAAGTATGGTGGGTTAACAGAAGAAGAAGCGTTAAAATTAGTGACCCTAAATCCTGCAAAGTTATTGCACATTGATAACCGCGTAGGAAGCATCAAAGTAGGAAAGGACGCGGATGTGGTGTTATGGTCAGATCATCCTTTGTCTGTTTATGCAAAAGCAGAAAAAACAATTATTGACGGGCTTATTTATTTCGATATAGAAGAAGATGCGATCCTCCGCACAGATATGCAAAAAGAACGTGCACGTATCATTCAAAAATTGCTGGCAGAAAAAAAATCAGGAGATAAAACACAAAAATCTTTTGCAAAAAAACAGAAATTATATGAGTGTGAGACAATGGAGTTAAATTATATGACAGAGGATTAACCGTGTAGTATGGGAACGCAGATTTTTATGATTTTTAAGATGAAAAATGATAAATAACTAGATAAAATTTATGAATGACAATTATAAACATTCAGACATTACAGGAAAAATATTAAAATCATACTTCAATGTCTATAATATACTTGGGTATGGATTTTTAGAGAAAGTATATGAAAATGCTTTAATCATTGAATTAAAAAAATCAGGGTTACAATGTGAGAAACAGCGACCAATAGATGTGTTTTATGATAATCAGAATATAGGTTTATATTTTGCAGATATAGTAGTTGAAAATAAAGTAATTATCGAATTAAAGGCTGCTGAAGGCATAATTGAAGAGCATGAAGCACAATTAGTAAATTATTTAAAGGCAACCGACATTGAAGTTGGTTTGCTCCTCAATTTTTGGAAAAGAAGCTCAATATAAAAGAAAGGTATTAACTAATGAATTTAAAAAACACAGGCAAACTACAGAAAACATCAATCTTATTTAATCATAACCATCATAATAATCAGCGTTCTATCATACACAGCTCATAAACACACATTAAATGAAAAAATTACTTTTTATCCTATTCGTTTTTGCAAGCAGCCTAATTTTTGCACAAACCAAAGGCATTCTGATTGTGAACGGAATCGCGCATCTGGGAACAGATAGTGTTATTCAAAATTCTGTTATCGGAATTAAAGACGGGAAAATAATTTTGGTTACTCCCAATACTGAAAAAATTGACAGTACAGGTTATACCGAAGTGATCAACGCGACGGGTAAACACATTTATCCCGGATTTATCGCTCCGAATTCTACACTTGGTTTATCAGAAATTGAAGCCGTACGTGCTACCGCTGATTTCAAAGAAACAGGATCAACATTACCGAATGTTCGCTCATTGATCGCATACAATACCGATTCCAAAATAATTCCTACGGTGCGGACCAATGGAATTTTATTGGCACAAATAACTCCACGTGGTGGATTGATCTCCGGAACATCGAGCGTGGTAATGTTAGACGGATGGAACTGGGAAGATGCTACTTACAAGGCAGATGATGGGATCCACATCAACTGGCCACGCATGCAAACCCGTAAACTTTTACAGGATAACGAAACTTTTGTTGGACCTTATGAAAAAAATAAAGAATACATCAAACAAACCGAAGAGCTAAAAAAATTATTCGATGATGCTAAAGCTTATCATGAGGCCGAGACTAAAGAAGAAACCAATCTTCGTTTTGAAGCCCTGAAAGGAATTTTTGACGGAACGCAAACATTATATCTCCATACTAATTATGTAAAGGAAATTATTGAGGCGGTAAATTTTGCAAAACAAAATGCTGTGAAAAAGGCTGCCATTGTAGGAGGAAGAGATAGCTGGAGAGTAGTTGACCTCTTACGTGAAAATAACGTGTCTGTAATTGTTTCACGTGTACATGATTTGCCGGAACGTACGGATGATGATGTGGATCAATCTTTTAAACTACCTTATTTATTACAAAAAGCGGGTGTTTTATTTTGCCTTAATAATGAAGGTCGAATGGAAGCAATGGGCGCCCGAAACTTACCATTTATGGCGGGTACCACAGTTGCTTATGGCTTAACAAAGGAACAGGCGCTAAAAGCAATTACATTAAATGCCGCTAAAATTTTAGGTATTGATAAAACTACAGGAAGCATTGAAGCGGGAAAAGATGCTAATTTATTTATCTCTACAGGTGATGCACTGGACATGAGAACCAATAATGTAGAACAGGCTTTTATAAAAGGAAACAGCATTGATCTGAACAATGACCAGAAAGCGCTGTATGAGAAGTATAAAAAAAAGTATGGGTTGAAATAATTTGATGATTAGCTGATTTGAAAATTTGAAGATGGGAAATAAAACAGGATTCCAAAAACAAAAAACGGGGAAAGCCAGATAAATTTAGTACGCTTTACAGGGTTTTATCTTAAGAA
Source organism: Bacteroidota bacterium (assembly GCA_052389695.1). Lineage (GTDB taxonomy): Bacteria > Bacteroidota > Bacteroidia > 2-12-FULL-35-15 > 2-12-FULL-35-15 > 2-12-FULL-35-15. Next base: position 7,821 of record JBQTHQ010000064.1, read on the forward strand.
ACCCTTTATATAAATGAGTTATGCGTAAGTTCAAGACGAAATGAAAATTCACAACACTGTATTCCTTGTGCTTATGTCTATCGCAACTTTTGGCCAACAGCCTGTGGCAGGCTTCTACCGGGACAATTTTGGCAGCTCCATTAAAGTAAATAAGGATGGAACCTTCAAGTATATGTGGCGCTTTGACATGTCAATGAGCTGGACAAAAGGCACGTGGTCACAGAGCAATGACACGCTTTACTTCAATATGTTTCCAGTATTCGACACAGTCTTATTGCTGACTACTCAAGGTACGGCTTTCGACACACTGATTTTATCCGAAGACGAAGTATCAAGCCGAATCCCTGGACCCGGAACACACGAATTCTATTCCCCAATAAGAAGACATCCATCCCAAAATAGCCAGCCCTTTCCTGACAAGCTATTTTACCGACACGATAGACTTTACAACATAAAAAATGGCCGACTTCTGACAAAAAAACTAAAAGGGTTCTGGAGCAATGAAAAGTACGATCCATGGTATTTCAAGACAGTTGATAAATAAGAACCAACGCATAACAGCGCACTGGCGGACAAGCCGGGCTGACGTGTAAATTTGAACTTATGAGTTTCAATAAACATTATCTTAGCGGGACAAATAATCGTTCTAATCCCGGCCTGCGCCAGTGCGCAAACCTTTAAGACAACTCTCTCTAACGTTTTTATTTGATTATTAAAATTTACACACCGTTAAAATCTTTGTAATTAATACCCTTGCAATTTTTTCATGGCTTTCTTTTGTCCAGCCGGCAATGTGAGGAGACAATATTACTTTGTTACTTTTAATTAAATACTGAAAAGGTTCGGGCAGATTGGCAGCATCCAGATTTTCAAAAGAAACAGCTTCATATTCCAATACATCCAGGCAAGCACCTAATACTTTCCCTGATTTTATATTTTTAACCAGGTCTACTGTATTTAAAGATTTACCGCGGGCTGTATTAATAATGTAAATGTTTTTTTTGAATTTATTAATGAAAGTATCATTGATCATGTAATGCGTTTCTTCGGTCAGAGGTGTGTGTAAGCTCAACACATCGGTTTCTTCAAATAGTTTTTCAAGAGGTACGTCTTCTGCATATTCATCCGAAAAGCTTTTTTTACCTGTCTGCTGGAACTTCAGTGCAGGCAGATATTTATCATATGCCAATACTTTCACGCCAAAACCTTTTAATCGTTCTGCAAAAGCGCTTCCCATATTTCCATAGCCAATTATTCCAACTGTCTTGCCATTAAGTTCCACCCCACGATTTCCTTCACGGATCCATTTTCCTTCACGCACTTCTTTATCTGCTCTACATAAATTATTGAACAGTGCCAATAACATCCCCAAAGCATGCTCTCCTACTCCATCGCGGTTACCTTCAGGTGCGCATAAACATTTTATTCCTTTGCTTTCTGCATAAAACACATCAATATTTTCCATACCTGCTCCCGCACGTGCAATGAATTTTAATTTTACTGCTTTATCAATAATCTCTTTGGTAATTTTTATTTTACTGCGAATAACAATTCCATCATACAAATGAATATTGCTGATGATTTCTTCAGCGGTCCATTCATAATTTAGATCACAAGTATGGCCTGCAGCCTGCAGTGTTTCATGCAATGAATGATGGTTGGAATCTATGAAGAGGATTTTCATTTTGTATGAATACTTTTTTATTTCACAGAGGCGCACAGAGAAGGCTCTGAGGGCCACTGAGGATCATATTTGATGTAGTACTATTTTTTTCTCTGTGGAACTCTGTGGCTCCTCTGTGTAACTCCGTGTAATGTAAACCTGTGATACTTACACCAACATACTCCCCAACAGTAGTGAAGCAACAGTAAAATAAATGATCACTCCAGTAACATCCACAAAGGTAGCAACAAATGGAGCGGATGAAACAGCAGGATCCAAACCTAATCGTTTCAAGATCAAAGGGAATAATGATCCAAGCGTATTTCCCCATAGTACCACTCCTACAAGTGAAAAACCAACCGCAAGTGCAACTTCCATCCAGTGTGGGCCATAAATATTAATGAATTGTGACCAAATGGCAATTCTTAAGAATCCGATCGCGCCCAGTATAATGCCCAATAATAATCCTACTTTAATTTCTCTACGAATGATCAGCCACCAGTTACGAATAGTGATCTCACCCAATGCCAACGCACGAATAACAAGTGTAGATGCCTGCGATCCGGTATTACCGCCACTTGAAATGATCAATGGAACAAACAATGCCAACACAACCGCTTTTGCAATTTCATCTTCAAAAAATCCCATTGCCGATGCTGTTAAAGTTTCACCCAAAAATAAAACGATCAACCAGCCGGCACGTTTTTTAAGAACACTCCATATCGACATGCTCATGTATGGTTCATCAAATGCTTCCATACCTGCCATTTTTTGAACATCTTCCGTTTCCTCTTCCCTGCGAACATCCATCACATCATCAATGGTGATCCGGCCTACAAGTATTCCATGCTCATCAATAACAGGAGCTACTACCAGGTTGTATTTATCCATTATGTTGGCTACCTCTTCTATATCGGTACTTGTTTTTACTGATATCACTTTATCATCATAAATATCGGCTACTTTAGAGCGAGTAGGAGAAATGATCAGTTTTTTTAGCGAAAGCAAACCCAATAGTTTTTCATGATCATCAACTACATAAATAGTATAAATATTTTCTACTTTATCGGCCTGTTCACGTATTTCCCGAACACATTGGAGCGAGTCACTATTCACGTGAACGCGTATCAATTCCGTTGCCATCAAACTTCCCGCGGTATTCTCATCATAATTTAAAAGTTCAACAATGTCGCTGGCCTGCTCACTGTCCTCCATGTGAAGCAATACCTCTCCTTTTACTTTATCAGGTAATTCCGCTATAACATCGGCCGCGTCATCGGAATCCATATTGTCAATGAACTGTTCAGCAATTTCTTTTGAGGTTAATGACGCAAGAAAACTTTCACGTACATCATCCTCCAATTCTACTATGACATCGGCCGCGGTTTGTTCGTCCAGAAGTTTATAAACAAATTTTGCCTTTTCATTGCTCAACTCATTGAAAATTTCGGCAATATCGGGGGGGTGCAACTCTTTGAGCCGCTCAATAACAAATGCTTCATCATGCTTTTCAATAGCATTACAAAGCTGATCTAAATATTCATCTGTTAGTTTAAATTGCACCTGAAAAAGATTTACTGTTTAACCAGCTGCAAAGGTAAGGTTTATATTGATTTTTGAGAATTAAAAGACTTCTCTTTTTTGTTCTTTTAGGATTCTGTTTTTAACAAGCAAGATGCTTCACTTCGTTCAGCATGACAGCTAACAATAATTACTATAATACCTCCATCATATTGGTAAGCGCCACAAAATCGGCAACTGATAATTCTTCGGCACGTTGAGTAAGGTATTTATGATCTAAAAATTCAGGCTTAAGCTTAAATGCCTTGATGGAATTACGCAATGTTTTTCTGCGTTGATTGAATCCTGCCTTTACAATTTGTTTAAACAGTTTTTCGTTGCAATCAAGTTGTTGCACACTATTTCGTGTTAAACGGATCACTGCTGACTTAACCCGTGGTGGAGGATCAAAAACGTTCTCATGAACGGTAAATAAATAATCGATATCATAAAATGCCTGCAATAATACACTGGTAATTCCGTACGTTTTATTTTTTGGTTTGGCTGCAATGCGTTCCGCCACTTCCTTTTGAAACATACCAACCACTTCAGGAACTTGATTTTTATGATCGAGTATCTTAAATAAAATTTCAGTGGAAATATTGTAGGGAAAATTTCCTATCACCGCGAAAGCTTCATTATTGAAAAGATTATTAAAATCCAACTGAAGGAAATCACCTTCAATTATTCGGTTCTCAAGTGCAGGAAAATTTTTCTTTAGATATGCGATCGAGTCCCAATCAATATCAATGATGTGTGTTTCAAAAGCAGGTTCTGTAATTAAGTATTTTGTAAGCACTCCCATTCCCGGGCCCACCTCTAATACTTTCTTGTATTTTGAAGTATGCTTCAAACTTTTTACAATATCCAGAGCAATGGTCTCATCTTTTAAAAAATGTTGTCCAAGAAATTTTTTTGCCCTTACTTGTTGGTTCACTAGTTAATAGTTAATTAGTTAATTGGGAAACAAAGAAACCTTAAGGTTTGCCGGATCTATATCACTTCTAATAAAGTCCTAAATGCTATCAGTTTATCTCCATATTTATCTGAAACATCTTTTTGTAAACGTGGTGAATGTTTGCTTCTGTATTCCTCCAGATCTTTCATACCGGCACAAGTATATTGAATGGAATATGTCGTACCCTGCTCTTCTTCTACTAACACTTTACAAATTTTATATTCCGAAAAATAACCGGTAGCCATTACATCCGGAATATGTTTATTCTTCATCCATTGAAGCCACTCTTCACGAACATCATTGTCGATATTTACTGTTACATTATAAATTATCATTTTGAGTTGCGATTTACGATTTACGAAGCACGAGACAAAAATCGTCAATCGTCCTTCGTAATTCATCAATTAATAACATCCCCTCTTAACTTCCTGAACCTTTTCCTTGCTTCCACCACATACAAACTTCCGGGATATTTTTCCAAAAGCTGCTGGTATAATTCTTTTGCTTTTTCAATATTTTTAAATTGGTTTTCATTCAGATCAGCTAGTTTAAAAAATGCGTCATCACCTAAAATATCTGTACCATAATCTTTTATGATAGCTTCGTAATACATTGCAGCTTCAGTATACCTGGCACGTTTTAATTCTACATTCGCCTTTTTATAAAGTATATCATCCGACAAAGCATGATTTGGAAATGTTTTGCTGAGTGAATCTAAAAGCATAAATGTTTTCTCATAATTCTGTTTGAATTCAAGCAGCTCAGCCAAAGCATAAAGTTCTAAAGGGGCAGTATTAGTATCAATCGCAAGTGCATCACTTATTAATAATGAGAGATCCATTGCATCATTTGAAATTAGCTTTGCTGTAGCGCCTTTTAACACATCCAACTGTGCCTGGGCCCATTTGAAATCACCGGTATAATAGGAGATCCTTGCTACACGGAATTTTGCTTCCTGTCCGATCACATCATATTTGAATGCCTTTTCCACTTGTGAATAAAGTAAGGATGCTTCCCAGGTATCTCCTGTCATTAAAAAAACATCACCCAGTTCCAACTTACAATCCGCCTGAACAGCCGGTTCTATACCCGGAAGTGCAATTGCTTCTTCCAATAAAGCTATAGCTTCTGTTGTTTTTTTTAAATAAACTGCCTGTAAATGCGCTAAATTTTTTAAAAGACTTGCAGTACTTCCGGATTTTCCCAGATCATTGATCGTGATTATATAATTTTTTTCCAACTCAATAAGATCAGCAGGAGTATAATTTCCTTTTGAAACTACTTTTCGGTAATACACGTTTAATAATTCCATACGTGCTGTATTATAAAAGTATATTTCAGGGCCTTTTGCAATTACATATTGGTAAGCTTTTATAGCGGCATCATACGCTTCATTTTGGGTAAATAATTGTGCTAGTCCCATTACTCGATTGCCCTGTTCCTTTTTACGTTTATCCAAGGCTTTACCTTGTACAAATGCGCCTTCCCAATCACGCTGTTGGATCTGCATCCAGATCAATAACTCAGAAAGTATTGTTTTATCCGGATTGCTTTGAATGCGTTTTAATAATTCTGTTTTTAGTAATTCATTTTGTTTTAGATCGGTATCATTACCGAAACTGGTTTGTAATGCATTTTGTACGCTTTGTATATAGGAATCGTTAATTTCCAGCACCTCCAGGTATTCATTGATCATGGCCATTTTGTCGCCTTTGATTTTATATACATCGGCCAATTCGAAACTAAAAGGATAATTGGTATCGGAAATTCTTCTGCCTCTTAAATAAGTATTGATTGCATGATCATATTGCTTGATCGCTAAAAAAGAATTGGCAACTGCAAACACCTGGTCCATATCCTTCACAGACCTAATCGCCTGTTCCCAAGCCGTTTTTGCTTTATCGGGTTCTTCCGCACGCGCATACACTATTCCCAAGTCAACCATAAAATTAAGCTCTTCGGGATTCTGCTAAATATGCTTCTTAACGATCTTTTCTGCCTTTTTATATTCCTTTGTTTCCAGTAAACAATTCAAATAAGGCGTATAAAATTGTTGTGGGGATTTTTTATTGTAGAGTTTTTCATAATACTCTATTGCTTTATCAAACTCTTTATTCTCATAAAATTGCATAGCCAGCTGCTCCTCAGTAGTAGGCTGTGCAACAATTTGAAAATGCATCAATGCAAATAAAAAAAGGAACAATATATTTTTACTTTTTTTCAATCTGTAATTTTTAATTTGAAATTTGTAATTCTCATTTATACCCCACAATTTCCAACACCACTGCTTTTGCCTCCACATCCACGCCATTCTGTAAAGTTACTAAACTTCCTTGTTTTAAATGCTCGCCAAATCCGTGAGGCGCATAAAGCACTGCATTCAGTACCGCCGTATCTCCTTGTTCAATTGGTTTTTTGAAGAGTTCGATCTGGCATTCGGTACAATAATTTTTAGCGCCGGCAACATATGCTTGAGGGCGATAAATACCCATCAGTTCATACTTACTTACATTTTCTATCAGCAGTTTTATCACCAGGTATTTTTTATGATAGATCATTTTTTCTTACGATACTTATCATTCAAACCTTCTTTGTCTTTTAATTTGCCGATTGCTTTATCCATACGTTTCAAACGCGTTTCCTCCTTTTTCGCATCACTGATCCACATTACCCACTCTTTTTTGTGTGAGTAGGACATACTCTCAAAATAAGCAAGTAGCTTATTTTTTGATAATAATTTTTTAAAGTCATCCGGAACAATCACTGTTTTGTCTTTCGTTTCTGTCAGTTTTATTCCTTTGGCATTATTAGAAACGGATTCGCGAATATATTCGATCATTATTTTTTCATTGATCTGTTTTATATCGGTGATTTTTAAATGCCGGTTGTGTACGTTGCCGGGATTGGATTGCAAGACTTTATATCTATCTTTTAATACTGCTCCCTGGTAAAAAGTAAATGTGACGTGATTTTTAAAAGGCCAGAATCCACAAACCATGCCATTACTGTAATAGTTCGGCCCCCATTTCCAATCCTCAATGATAGTGGGTTCAGCAGTAAAAACCAGTGTGCGTAATTTTTTACAGATCGATTTCGCAAATGGTTCCGCGTTGCTGATCGCTTCATCGATCAGAAATTTTGCATCAGGGTTATGATTCACTTTTGCCATTATTCTCTTTCCCACGTTTAATTTTTTTCTCTGCGCTTTTTCTGACCCTTCTCTGCGGTTAATTTTTGCTTATAATAAATTCTTCAAAATCTCCCCAAACCTAAACACATCTTCAAACGAATTATAAAAAGGGGCTGGCGCACAACGGATCACACCTGCCTGTCGGTCAGGCAGGTTCGGTTCCCGCCAGTCGGCAATAACGCCATTCTCTTTTAGTTTATTGAATAACTCTTTACCGTTTCCATGCGGTATGATTGATAACTGACAGCCGCGTTCCTTTGGGGTAATTATTTCTATTTTTTGTTTCTGGTCTTTATTTATTTCATTTATAACAAATTCCAGGTACCCTGTCAATTTTTTCGATTTTTCTATTAATGCATCCATTCCTACTTCATCAAACATTTCCACTGATGCTTTATGCGCTGCTAATAAAAGTACAGGCACTGTGCTTAATTGCCATCCTTCAGCAGTTGGCATCGGAACAAACCCTTTTTCCATTTTAAAACGCGATTCCTTATCATTGCCCCACCAGCCTGCAAAACGTGGAATGGTTGTATCCTTCAGATGTTTTTCATGAATAAAAATTCCGGAAACACCGCCCGGTCCCGAATTCAAGTATTTATAACTGCACCAGGCTGCGAAATCAACATTCCAATCATGCAATTGCAACTTTATATTTCCGGCAGCATGTGCAAGGTCGAAACCAACCATGGCCCCGGCTTTATGTCCTGCTTCAGCAATACCTTTCATATCAAATACCTGGCCGTTATAATAATTGATTCCGCCAAATAAAATCAGTGCAAGTGAATCTTTATTTTTTTCAATGACTTTTAAAATATCTTCATGCCTTATACAATGTTCACCTTCCCTTGCTGACACTTCTATGATCGCATCATCAGGGTTGTACCCGTGAAATTTTACCTGAGATTCCAGCGCATATTGATCAGAAGGAAATGCTTTTGCTTCGCATAAAATTTTATAGCGTTGTTTTGTCGGGCGATAAAAACTCACCATTAGTAAATGCAGGTTCACTGTCAGTTGGTTCATCACCACCACTTCTTCAGGTTTTGACCCGACAATTTTTGAAACGGGTAATGCAAACTGCTCATGATATGCCACCCAGGGTTTTCGTGCATGAAAATGCCCCTCCACCGCAAAGCTGGCCCAGTCTTCCAGTTCATTCAACACATGATCCTGCGTGGATTTAGGTTGTAAACCCAAAGAATTTCCTGTAAAATAAACTACTTCACGGCCATGCATCATGGGGAAATAAAATTTATCACGATACGGCCTTAAAGGATCGGTTGCATCCATTTTTTGAGCGAATGCAAGTGTATTTTCAAGTTTCATAATTTCAGTGCTTATCATCTATAGGGCTTTTAACAAATCTACGAAAACGCTTTATTTCATCAAAGGTTTTAACTATTTTTGGATGTATGAATTTTCAAAGATCAAAGCAATTAACAACCTCAGGAATACTTTTCTTGTTTCTTGTTTCTTGCTTCTTGGTTCTACCGTCTGACATGCACGCCCAAAAATTAAAACAACTTCTGGAATCGGGCGACAAGGCTTTTGCCGATAATGATTTTTTCGGAGCATCCATCTATTACAATCAGGCCATTTTAAAAGATTCTTCGGATCATGCTATTCAATATAAATACGCCGAAGCCAGTCGTTTAAACTATGATTATGATGTTGCCGAACATTGGTATGCCAAGGTATTTAAGGCAGACGCACAAGGCAAGTTATATCCGGAATGTATCTTTTGGCTGGCAAGTATCAAAAAAAGTAAAGGCAATTACAAGGATGCAAAAAAAATGTTCGATAAATATGCCAAAAAAAATAAAAAAAAGAAAGACAGCTATTTTGTAAAAAAAGCCAACCAGGAAATTCTTTCCTGTGATTATGCACAAATATTGACAGCAACTCCTGACAAAACAACTACCATCATTCATTTGGATACGATGGTAAACAGTACAGTGTCTGAATATGCCCCGGTACAAATGGACAGCCTGTTATATTTTTCATCTTTGAGAAATGGAAAAGATCACGATAAAAAAAACAAAGTGAATTTTAATAAAATCTATACTTCTGTACAGGACAGCATAAAATTCCAAAAAGCAATAGAACTGGATACGCTTTTTAATCGCGATGGCATACACAATGCCAATACGGCCTTTAACGAAGATTTCACAAAAGTATATATCAGTAGATGTGAACAAAAAAATTCAATGGAATTTAGTTGTGATATCTATTTCTCGGATTATAAAAGTGGGAAATGGCAACCTTTGGAAAAGTTACCTTCCGAAATAAATTCAAAAGGATCCACCAATACCCAACCTGCGGTAGGTTTTATTGATGAACAAGAAGTTTTATTTTTTTCATCTAACCGCTCAGGAGGAGAAGGGAAAATGGATATCTGGTACAGCAAGATCAACAAGGATGGCAGTTTTGGAAAACCGGTAAATGCAGGAAAAAAAATAAATTCCATAGAAGATGAGATCACTCCTTTTTATTGCAAGCCCTGCCGGGACCTATTCTTCAGTTCTACCTGGCACAAAGGATTGGGCGGGTTTGATATTTTTAAAAGCGAATACAGGGAAAAAACATTTTCAGAGCCTAAAAATTTAGGCATGCCTATCAACAGCAATTACAATGATATTTATTTTACCATCAATTCTAAGAGAACGGAAGCTTTTTTATCCTCCAATCGTAAGGGTTCTTATTTTGAAGAAAAAGAAACCTGTTGCAATGATATTTATATGTTTCATCTACCTCATGTGGATGAACCGCCAAAAAAGGTGGACAGCACCCAATTATTTGTAACACAAATGAAAATACTTGTTCCCATCACTTTGTATTTTCACAATGATGAGCCCGATAAAAAAACGCTGGCAGTCACTACTCCTTTAAATTATAAAAAAACCTACCAGGATTATTCTGCCATGCGTGAACAGTATAAAAAAGAATATTCCAAAGGCGCACAGGGAGCAGATATTGAACGTGCTGTTGGTGAGATCGATGACTTATTTAACGATTCGGTGGATGCCGGCATGCGTGACCTGGAAAGGTTTGCGGAACTGCTTTTAAAGGTCTTGCTTGATAGTGAACAAGTAACGATCACAATAAAAGGCTTTTGCAGTCCACTGGCATCAACAGATTACAATGTGAACCTTGCTAAACGAAGAATATCCAGCCTTCGCAACTATTTTGCCGAATATCAAAACGGAGTATTTTTAAAATACATAGATAATCCAAATACCAAGGAAGGAAAAATTACTTTTGGAGGTCTTGACATTGGTGAATTGAAAGTGCGGCCGAATGTGAGTGATGATTACTACGATGTCAAAAACTCCATTTATAATCCGGCAGCCGCCTTGGAACGAAAGATCGAGATCGTTGCTATTTCAACCTTTTCGAAAGGAACCAATTAATATAAATAGTTTTTAAAGTGTTTTTTTACTTCATTCGTCTATATAAATAGTGAACTGATTTATCTTGCTTTCATCATGAAAAAACTTCATAATTGGTTTATTGGCGATTACCTCGCAAAAACAGACAATGTTTTTGAACGTGCAAAAATCACCCTCACATATAATTTTGCCATTTTTTTCATGGTGCAGGCTGCACTGATGTATGTTAATTTGATTACTAATCAGCTCTGGTATCATTTTTATCTTGTTTCTTTTGGCTGGTTATCCATGTTATTTATGCTTTATATTTTAAAGACCCGCCAGAACATAAAGCTGGTAGCCCGGATCTGGCTTTTCCAATTCATCATCATTGGTACCGGAACCATGCTCGTACAGGGTGGGGGTATGGATATGATGTCGGGGCTTTGGCTGGTAGTTGAATTGTTGTTCGCTTATTTCACATTGGGAGGCAGATGGGCAACATTAGCTTTTATTCATGTATTCATCTCACTTATTTTGTCCATCTGGAATGAAAAATTACATGGAAAATTGTTCGACCTTGGTGTTCCTGCGGATCAAAAACTTCCCAATGAAGCTATTTTTACATTGATCCCATTCGTGCTTTGTATTTATATCATTACCCGGTTTGTGCGCACACGTGCAGAAGCAGAAAAGATAGTGAATGATCAAAAAGTATTACTGGAAGAAAAAAATAAGGAGATCACTGATAGTATCAACTACGCACAACACATTCAAAAAGCGATTCTTCCATCTCAGGAATTCATTGATAAACATCTGCCGGATTCATTTGTAGTTTATCAGCCTAAATCTATTGTTAGTGGAGATTTTTACTGGGTACAAGAGAAGGATGGTATTATTTATTTTGCTGTTTGTGATTGTACCGGGCATGGTGTTCCGGGTGCCATGATGAGTGTGATCTCACAAAATATTTTAAATCGTACCGTGTTTACTTTTGGGATGAAAGATCCTGCGGATATACTTAACCGCTCTAGTGAATTGATGGAACTTACACTTGCCCAAGGTGGCGGCAGCATGCGTGACGGGATGGACATCGCACTTTGTGTGCTAGACACACAAACAATGAAACTGAATTATGCAGGAGCGAATAATCCATTGTATATAATCTCTGATAATGAGCTGAAAGAATTTAAGGCGACCAAGGCACCGATAGGACGACATGAGGTAAAAGTTTCCTTTACAAATAATGAGATACTATTAAAAAAAGGAGATGTGGTTTATCTTTTCAGTGATGGTATGGCCGATCAATTTGGCGGACCTAATGAAAAAAAATTCAAATACAAAGCATTGAAAGAACTTTTATTACAGATTTACCCGAAATCAAAAGCAGAACAAAAGACTGCTATCACCTCCGCGTTCAATGCCTGGAAGGGCAACTACGAACAAGTGGATGATGTATGTATTATGGGACTAAAAATATGATATGACAATGAAACCTGTATTAACATACATTCCTCTCATCTCCCTCTGCATCGGAGGCTGGATGGTTCTGAACGGTATCCTTCATGATATTTTTATCATATTTTCCGAGCATGGAAAAAAATATGATCGTGATTTACTTCGCTTGTTAATGGATGGGCATATTCTTATTACTTGTGGAGTGATCCAAATGATCGCCTATACAGGATTAAAAAACGGCGAGCCCTGGGCGTATTATATGGCAGGGGTAGCTTGCATCAGTCTATTGATTTATTGCGGAATGATATGGCCATTCCTTAAATCAATATTTACCATTTTTTTAAATTTATCATTGCTCATATCATTGATCGTCAACTTTCAAAATTTAAACTGTTGAACACAAAGGATAAAAGGACCTTCCTTAAAAAACTATTTCTTACATTTGCCGCTTGTTAAAATAATAATTAAAAAAGACGGAAATGAAAAAAATTACTTTACTATCTATTACATTATTTATTATGCAAAATGCCATGGCACAAGTGAGCATTACAACAGCAAGTACTCCTTACACGGAGAACTTCAACACCTTAAATACATCTGGCGGTTGGAGCAACAATTCAACTCTTGCTGGCTGGTATTCGACTGAATCGTTTATCTATCTGGACAATGGAGCTAGTACGATAGGAGGTAGATTTTTTAGTTATGGTACCAATTCAAGTCCTGAAAGAGCTTTAGGTGGCTCAGGGTTTTCTTCTTTGGCAGGAGTAAGATTCGGAGTTAAACTTCTTAACAATACCGGTGATTCAATTACATCGTTAGATATTTCTTATATGGGTGAACAATGGCGTGTGGAGGCACCTGGTGAGCAAGTTCTTAGATTTGATTATCAAATTGGTGCAACGAGCCTGACTACAGGAACATGGACACCTGTTACCCAGCTTGACTTTAACTCCCCCCAGCCAACAGGAACAACAGGAGCCATTGATGGCAATCTTCCTGCAAACCAAACTTACATAAGCTATACTTTAGCTGACACAATAAATCCGGGAGAGTCTGTCTGGTTACGCTGGACCAAATGGGGAGGCACCAGCCCGGGCTTATCGGTTGATAGTTTTGCTGTTACAGCAAATAATAATAGTCCTGTTGGAATAAATGAAATGCAATCGAATACAGAAATAAGCATTTATCCTAATCCTAATAATGGAAATTTTCAGTTAACTGTTCCAACACAAAATTCAGAAAATGCTACCATCAAAATTTTCAATGTATTTGGAGAGCGGGTATTTATTGAACAACTTGAAAAATCAGCAAATAATAACATATTACTTTCTGATCTTTCCAATGGGATTTATTTTGTAAATATTTTGTCTGATAATAAAAGCTATACTCAAAAACTGATTATCAACAAGTAGGCGCTTGAAATATTTTATTGATCAATGGACGATGCGGAAATGTGTCGTCCGTTTTTTATTTACCTCACCAAGGTCACTTTCCCAATATATTCATGATGTTTATTTTTTACATCATCCTCAAAAATAATTTTGTATACGTATACATCCTGCTGGCACAACCGCCCCGCATAAAAACCATTCCAGCCCTCTTCGGGATTCCATGTTTCAAAAATTTGTTCTCCCCAGCGGTCGAAGATCATGAACTTATAATTGTGTACTCCAATTAATTTTGGTTTGAAAATATCATTGATACCATCTGCTCTTCCCGGAGTAAATGCATTTGGGATCCAGAAAATAAACTCGGGTCGAATGATCACTTCTGAATAAGCAGTATCCGGACAACCGGCTGCATTAACCACTACCTGCATAATTGTATAGGTCCCCGGTTTTTTATAGGCATGTATCAAATTACAATCGCTATCAGTACTTCCATCACCCCAATGCACATCACAGGCAATTCCAAACTGGCTTTGATCTTTCATGGTAATGTCGGGATAAAAAATAGAAGTGTCCTTTGGGTTCACATCAAACCCGGCTATTGGCGAACTGTACACCGTTAATATGTTGGGAGATACAACAGTGTCTTTACAGCCATAGGGTGTTGTAACAATTAAACTGACATTGTATGTGCCTACGGAGGCATATGTGGTTATAGGATTTTGTTCCGTTGCTATGATTTCATTTCCAAGGTTCCACAAATACGTTAATGGTGTTTCGCTTATTGAGCTATCTGTAAATTGAACAGGATTTAATACACAACCCAATTTTGTTGCCACTACAAAACGAGCAACAGGTTTGGGATGTACAACTACATTAGCCATATAACTTGCAGTGCAACCATTTTCTGTAATAGTTAACGTGACGGGATGAGTTCCGGCTGAATCGAATACCACGTTACCGGGATTTATTTGACTGCTGGCCGAGGGTGTGGCATGAGAACCAAAATTCCAGCTGAATGTTCCGTTGCCCATAAAAGCACCTGTAGCGGAAAAATCAAAACTGTTATTATAAATACATTCACCCGCTGGTGGAATAAAACTAGGCGCAAGCAAAGGAAAAATGCGAAATGTTGTTGTATTTGTGTCCGCACAAAGCATCCCCGGATTAATGATCAGTCTTACCGTGTACGTTCCCGAATCGGCATATATCCATGTTGGTGAAGAAATATTAGAAGTATCAAGCCCGGTAGTTGGATCACCAAAATCCCAGTGATAGGAGAATGCATTTAAGCTATTATTTGTAAAATCCACCTGGTAACCCGCACAAAATACTTGTTGCGTTGGGATGGAAGCTACAGGTAAATTGGGGCAATCCACTACATTAAATTGGAAATCTCTTTTATTCACATCCAGTAAAACTCCATTACGATATTCACTAACACATACGCCTACGACCCATTGCCCTATCACATTAGGAGTACCGGTAAGCAAACCTGTTACAGCGTTTAAATTCATCGCGGGAGATGAACTCATCGGGTAAGTTGCATTGTATGGCGATTGCCATGGAACAAAAGAATAAGGCGGTGGTGGCGCTATAGCCGGGCATCCGGGCCCTGATGCACCTCCCAATAAAGGACAGGGAACACTTAAACCTGTAAATGGATCGCAGAATTCATAATACAATGAATCGCCATCCGGATCGGTTGCTGAATGATCAAAAACCAAAGGAACGCCTGCACAAATAAATATAGGCGGGAAATTATTGTACCGCGGACTGCTGTTACAGGCCCCTAATGTAGAATCATTGATGTATGCTGTATATGTAGTACCAACACTACCGGGGTTCACCAGGTTTAATATTGTATTATTCCTGCAGCAACGCTGATAGGTTAAATGATACCCACCCGGGATCGGAGGTAAATTTATTATTTCCTCATAGATCGTTTCTTCCACACATACATCGGTGGGAGGAATAAAACAAGGATTATTTACGGATGGAGGCAATACCACTGAACCGTTATAATCCATTCCTATGCTGTCAATAAAATTTCCGAAGTTGTCAAAAATAAAAACGAAACCCGGATTATCAAATGGAGGAACACCATTGTAACAATCGCGGTACACTTTTAATGTAATCCGATAATCATTATTTCCCAGACAATCATAATAGATCTCACCCCCCACAATATGCGTAGCGAAACTTTTTAACGATAAAAAAGTCAGAAACAAAATAATGATATAATTTTTTACTTTCATTTTTTACTGTGATCGTACAATTTGGAAAAAACCGGGAAAGGTTCTTCCATCACCTGTTTTATATACGTAATAATATGTTCCGTCAGAATATTTTTCTCCGTCCCAGTCGTTTTGATAACCAATAGTTTCATACAATTTATTTCCCCAGCGATTAAATATTTGCAACTCCGAATAAGCATCACCTTCTGAACCATGCACTATAAATTTATCATTGATCATATTTCCATCCGGGGAAATTACATTTGGTATGCTTACCTGGCATTCATTTATTTTTAATGTTGTTTGGGCCATTGTTTGGGTACAATTTCCTTGTTTTAATAAATGCAGCTCCAACAATTCTTCACCTTCCAACCAGGTATCAAACAATGGAGCAAAACAGATGGTGACCGTATCCTCTCCGGGAGCAAAAGTGATGGATGAGGGTAAATTAAAATCTGAACCATTTGTTGCTTCGCCAGTATAAATTATAGGATATGTGCTGCTTGCAGATGAAATGGGAGTGTTACGAACAAAAGTAATGCAAGCATCTCCGCAACCTTCATAGAGAACAGGGCTTGCAATTCCCTGAGACCTAATCGTAGTAAAAGCTGCAACTGTTTCTCCGCTGCTCCCAAAAGTTCCGGCCTCCAGAAAAACACCTGAATCCCAAACGCCATCACCTGCATCAGCAATAGCAATCTTAATGTGATACGTTTTTCCACATTGAACAGTTACCGTTGCAGTTAATGGTACTGTAAAACCATCATACTGGATGCTCAGTCCATCAGGCGCCGTACCGGTACCATTTCCATTTCCATTGTCAAAATAATACGTTCCATTTTCATTCAGATTTAAGCTATCAATTGTTACCGGCGTCATTTTTCCGGGAACCAATGCTATATTTTTTGAATTGTTTGAATAGGGCCCGTTAATGCCCGGTCCGCTTACAAAAAATCCAAAAGCGTCATTCACACCGGCATTTACAAATTCCATATATTCTTCTGATCCAAAAGCATACCTGAATTTCACTACATCTGATAAAGGAATGAAATCAAACTCAAGTATAGCGGCATCATATGTGGTATTCCAGGAAACAGTATCCAGATCAGAATCTCCGGGCCTTAGAAGGTCATTTCCTGCCCAGGACGAATTATTGGGCCCAACAGCATCGGAAATATTTCCTGTCGCTAAAATTATACCGGATGTAAAACCGATATTGGAAGCGCTCCCATCAAATGAACCCCGCGCCACACCATCGCCTGTATAGGTAATATTGCTTACAGTTATACCACTACCCAGTAATACATTTTGCACCAGTTGTGTTGGTGTTAGACTGGAATCAACTATTAGTTGAGCATTTATTGTGGAAGCTAATAACATGGCCACTGATAAAAAAATTAATTTTTTAAATCTCATAAAATTCTTAACGTACTAATGTTACACTTTCAATTCGTCTTATTTTTTTATAATCCATACGCTGAACATCAAACACGCATACATAAACAGCAGATGGTAAAATTTTTCCTCCATATGTTCCATCCCATCCTTTATTTATATCCGAAGTATCAAATATCACTTCTCCCCAACGATCAAAGATACGCATCCGATACGATCGGATACCGACACCATATCCCCTGAAAAAACTGTTGTGATCATCACCATTGGGTGTAAATGCATTTGGAAAATAAAAATGGAACTCAGGCAAAATAGTCAAGGTTTTATAAGTTGTATCTGAACACCCCTCTGCATTGGTATTTGTAAGCATTACCGTATACGAGCCAGGATTTCCATAATAATGCGAAGGGTTTTTAAGTATAGAGGTAGAATCAACAGATCCATCACCAAAGTTCCAGAAATATGAAACAGCACCTGTGGACATATCCGTAAATTGAACAGTTTGGTCTGTTGTAATATCATAATTAAAATCAGCAAGGATACTATTTACATTTATTGTTACTTGGTCGGAAACACTCATCCCACAAGCATCTCTAACAGTTATGGTATATGTTGCCGATGTAGGAGTAGTTACGGTAACCGTATCGGTAGTGCTGACGGCAGGCGACCAGAAATACGTATAGCCGGGGGATCCGCTGGATACTGTTGCATGGAGAAAAACTGAATTGCCGCTACAAATGCTAGTATCATTGTTAAACAATAATTGCATAGACGCATAGGGCATAATATTTACACGTATACTATCTGTTGCGGTTTGTCCGCAGCTATCCGTTGCCGTTACATAGTAAGTTGTAGTAGTAGTTGGACTTACAAACACTGTTGCTCCATTACCGCTCACATTGGTCCATGTATAGGTATGTCCTCCAAAAATTACACCTCCTGTAACTGTTGCTGTTAGAGATAAATTTTGTACGGGGCACATAAACGAGGTATCATTCGGCAATTTCACCTGTAATGGCGGTGTATCTACGATGTAGATGGTAAGAAAAAGTGTATCCGTTGCTCCGCATGTAGATGTCTGATAAATAGAAAGGATGATTGTTTCGATACCTTCAGTTAGTCCATCAGGTAATGAATTTATTGTGAGCAATGCGGTATCTTGTCCGGGTGCAAAATAGATTGTATTTAGTATTGTTGAATAATCAAGTCCGTTATTAGCCGTTCCACTTATGGAATAACTTAGTGTATCAGGATTCGTTGAATTTGCCGGCCCCCTGTCAAATACTATGGATGCAAATCCACAGCCTTCATAAATGGTACTATCATTTCCCGGAACAATACCGCCAAAATTATTTGCGCTGGTAGATATTGAAATATTTCCGCTACTGCTAAAACTTCCTGCTTCTAAAAACACCCCCGAATCAATGATCTCATCCCCTCCATCGCCAATGGCTATTTTGATATGATAGGTTTGGCCGCATTGCACCGGACATATCGCTGTTAAAGGAACTGTGAATCCATCATATTGTATTGTTAAGCCATCAGGCGCTGTTCCCGAACCATAGCCATCACCATTATCAAAATAATAAGTTCCGTTATTATTTAGGTTTAGATTATACATTGTTACCGGCAAGCTTGTACCCGGGATCAATGCTATATTTTTTGCATTTCCGCTAAAAGGGCCCGTAATACCGGGGCCGCTTATAAAAAAGCCGAAGCCGTCATTTATCCCTCCGGGAAACGGGCTTACATATTCCATGTATTCATCTGAACCAAAAACATACCTGAACTTGATGGTATCTGATGTTGGAATAAAATCAAACTCAAGAATGGAAACATCATAACTTAAAGTAGGCGACATTATTGAATCCAAATCGTTGTCACCCAGAAATCCATTTGATTGTGAAGTGGCATCGTCATTATTTGGTCCTTCTGCGTTGGCAATATCACCGCAGGAAAGAATCACTCCCGATGAAAAACCAATGTTAGATGAAGCCCCATCGAATGAACCTCTTGTAATGGTAAGTCCCGTGTACGTTATATTACTTGCTGTTACACCCGCTCCTAACAGTACATTCTGGACCAATTGTGCCGGTGTTAGCGTGGTACTGGTAATTAGCTGCGCTTTCAATATGAAAGGAGCAGCCAGTATGGATACCATACCAATAGCAAATATTTTTTTTAGAATCCGTAGAAATCTCATCTTTTTATACCCGGGCTGAACTAACAAATATACGAAAACCCGGCATTACCCTAAAGACGTTATTTTAGCTTAAATAGTTGCAATTCAGCGCCTAGAAACAGGGGTTCTAGTTATAAATCAGGAGATATAAAAAGCCTGATTTCAGAAATTTTTTTTAGAGAGCAATTTTTTAGGTCTAAAAAATAAGTGCAAATCTGCGTTTTTTGATGATTCTAATTTGTTTTTTTAAACATAAAATATACATTTACCTACTCAAAATAAAATCTATGATAACTATTTCCAAAAAAGCTGCAATACATAATAACGACAACCTTATTTTATTGTGTAACAAAAACAGCAATTTCAATAATTATAATTTAAGCAAGCCTGAAATTGAATTTATTAAAAATGAGATCCAAAGAGAAAAATTTTTTATTGCTATAAATCAATTTAATCGTTGGGTGTTTATACAATTGCTTGACATTAAAAAAGAAAAATACCTCACCTGGGAAACACTTCGCAAGGCTGCCAGTACAATACATACTTGTATCGTTGAAAATAAAATATCAACGATCGTAATTATAGATAGCAATAACAAACCTGTTGAAGCCCTTGCTTTTACAGAAGGCTTGGCCTTAAGTAACTATCAGTTTTTAAAGTACCGGAAAGAAAAAAACAAAGAAGAACATTCATTAAAAAATATTGTGGTAATTTCTAAAAATACCCAGGCGCAACTGAATGAATTAAGTATTGTGGTGGATGCCAATTTCATTGCTCGTACACTGGTAAATGAACCTGTTAATTTTTTAACCGCAGTTCAGCTTTCAAAAGAGTTTCAAAAACTTGGAAAAGAAGCCGGATTCAGTGTAAATGTATTTGACAAAGCAAAGATCACTTCTTTAAAAATGGGCGGATTGCTGGCGGTGAATCGCGGCAGTATTGATCCGCCTACTTTTACTATTATGGAATACAAACCAGGCAATGCGAAAAACAAACAACCCATTGTATTAATAGGGAAAGGCGTGGTATATGACACCGGAGGAGTTAGTTTAAAACCTACGCCCAATAGCATGGACATGATGAAATGCGATATGGCAGGCTCTGCCGCTGTCGCAGCAACAGTTTATGCCATCGCCAAAGCAAAATTAAAAGTTCATGTGATTGCCTTAGTGCCTGCAACAGATAATCGTCCGGGTGAAAATGCATATGTACCCGGCGATGTGATTACCATGTACAATGGACTGACCGTTGAAATGCTGAATGCTGATGCGGAAGGAAGAATGATTTTAGCGGATGCATTGGCTTATGCACAGCAATACAAACCAAAATTAGTAATTGATCTGGCCACATTAACAGGCGCAGCTATGGCTGCTATCGGCACATCCGGAATTGTAGCAATGGGAACTGTTGATGAAAGAACAAAAAATAAATTAAAGCAAAGCGGCAATAATGTATATGAACGTTTAGCCGAAATGCCTTTCTGGGATGATTATGATGACGCTATAAAATCGGATATAGCCGACATGAAAAATTTGGGCGGCCCCTATGCGGGAAGTATTACTGCCGGAAAATTTTTAGCGCGTTATATAAATTATCCCTGGTTCCATTTTGATATTGCCGGGCCTGCATTCATTACCACAAAAGATCATTATCGCGGTAAAGGGGGCACCGGTGTTGGAGTGCGTTTACTGTTTGATTATTTGAAAAATAATGCTTAACATAGTATCAGAATTGGGAGGTTTGAAGCGGATCATAATTTTGTACTATTAATCAATTTATCAATCAATGAGAGCAGCTATCTATTCTTTTCTCATTATTCTATTCATCATTTTTGCAGCTTTTCATCCACCGCAAAAAAGAGTGTCCTTACTTGTTGCTGAGTATGACGACAATGCCGCAAAAAATCATTTACAACATTTGGTCAATTATGTTTTTATTGATGGCACGATGGTTTCCAAAGAAACCCTGCTATCCGTTCCGGCGCAAAAAGAAGGAATAAAAGGCAGTTATGTACGATTTGATATAGGTAAAAATAAAATTTATCGCAATCGCTATGTTGTAACCGGAATTGGAAATGTAATTGATATCCAGGCAAAAAAATTACTTGTTTCAGAACGCGGGGAGCTTATTTCCTTTAATGGGGATAGTATTATTTTTTATACCAATGATATTTTTAAAGGCAAATATTATTCGGTATTGGATTTGAAAACAGAAATGTATCAAAAAGTAGAGGATGCAAATTACAATCCTTTACCCAGGCCGGATGTAGAAGTGGATGAAACAAAAACACCTTTCAGTATTACCGCATATTATATAAACGGCAAAAAAGATGTATTGGTACAGGATGCCGGGTATGGCGAAGCGCAACCGCTTTTAGGCGATGATGTTAGACGCAGGTTTTCTCTTTTTTGGCTGGATAACAGATCTTTTTTATACGCTAACTTTACAAAAGATCAGCAAACGGCAACTATTTATAAAGTACACCTGAATAAAACAATCGAAAAAATTGCAGCAATAGACGCCATTCCGGCCACGGCTGAAAATACGTTCTTTGAATTATCCGGTGAGGGAAATATTATTTATTCCTGCGGAAAAGGGCGTTATCTGGTGGATATAAAAAAATTAAAAGCAGAGAAAATTTTATATGAATCGGTAGGAAATAAATTTTTTGTGGAAGCAGAAGAAAACCCAAAATATGGGCGCACCATAAAATTTGAAGACATAGAAGCAGGAAAAAAATGGTGCCGTGTGGACAATGCAAAAACAACTGATGGTTATGCCGCTTTTCAAAATGAGATCGTAATTGGTACTGAGCACTATCCACAAGGTGTTGCAGTATGGAACACCACCACTCAAAAATGGACCTCGCTGGATGTTTCTTCCCTTGCTGATATTATTGGATGGGTAGAAGAATAAGTTAAAAAGTTTAAGGTTCAACGTTTAAAGTCAAAAGAAAGAGATTGCTTTAGATTTTTACTTCTTACAATCAATTAAAATTTACCTTTGTTATCCAAACAGTTTAATTGTAGAGTTGAAAGTTACATAACTTTAAATTCTGGACTTAAAACTTTAAACTCTTTTTAATTATGTCAGAAGAAAAAGTGATCGTTGGTATTTCGCAAGGCGACATTAATGGAATAGGATTGGAAGTGATCATTAAAACATTCCTGGATCCGCAAATGCTTGAGATCTGCACCCCTATTGTTTTCGGATCAAATAAAACAGCTTCCTTTCATCGTAAAGCATTAAACATTGAAGACTTTAGCTTTAATCAGATACGTGATGTTTCAGAAATAAATCACAAACGTGCTAACATCATTAATGTTTATGAGGAAGAAGCAAGTATTGAATTAGGCAAACAAACGGCTATTGGCGGACAATATGCCTTAAAATCACTTGAGGCTGCAGCTTATGCATTGGCACAAGGCAAAGTACATGTATTGGTAACCGCCCCAATCAATAAAGAAAACATTCAATCTCCTGACTTTAATTTCCCCGGACATACCGAATACCTCGATGAAAAATTCGGAGATGGTAACAGCCTGATGTTCCTGGTAAGCGAAACATTACGTGTAGCCGTAGTTACCGGGCATATTCCTGTAACACAAGTTGCACAAGCCTTAACTCCGGAAAAAATTCTGAAGAAATTACATGTATTAAATAAATCATTAATCGAAGATTTTGAAGTACGCAAACCTAAAATCGCGGTGTTAGGATTAAATCCGCATGCGGGAGATAATGGGGTGATCGGTGATGAAGAAAAGAATATCATTATGCCTGCCATTAATAAAGCAAAAGAAGAAGGGTTATTGGTGTATGGCCCTTATCCTGCCGATGGATTTTTTGGCAATGGTACTTACAAAAACTTTGATGCAGTGTTGGCCATGTACCACGATCAGGGGCTAATTCCCTTCAAAACCATTTCATTTAACTCAGGTGTGAATTTTACGGCAGGCTTGCCAATTGTGCGCACCTCACCCGATCATGGAACGGCATACGATATTGCGGGTAAAAACCTTGCTTCCGAAGAATCATTCCGCAGAGCAATTTATACCGCTATTGATATTTATAAGATCAGAAAACAATACAAAGAGATCTCGGCAACCCCTTTAAAACTTAGCCCTCAAAAACGGGAACGGTAAAAATTCGTCTTCAAAAAAAGCCAATTAATGGGGAAAATCGACTAAAAATTCACATTTTTAGTCGATTTTTCGCTTTTTTAAGCTAAAATTGCCTCAAAATTTAATTTTTTCATTAAAACTTTGATTTTAAGCATAAATTTTTACCTTTGCCCATCTTTAAATAAAGTTTGAAAATGCCGACCCGTAAAGACTATATTATTCAGTTTGCAGGTTTAAGTGTCGGACAACATGAATTTGAGTTTGACATTAACGATAAGTTCTTTGAAGGCCTTGATTATTCTGAAATAAAACAAGGCCATATACAAGTTGATCTTACCCTGCTGAAACAATCTACCATGATGGTTTTGCACTTTAATATCAATGGTACAGTGAACATGGATTGCGATAGGTGTACAGCGCCTTTTTCATTACCCATCAGCGGAAACTATAAATTAATAGTAAAAGTGGGAGGGCATGAGAGCGGCGATGAGGATGATGACATCATTACAATCGCAGCCAACGAACATGAATTTGACCTGTCGCAGTACATCTATGAATACATTTCGCTTTCATTGCCGATCAAAAGGGTACACCCTGATGATGATGAAGGAAAAAGTACTTGCGATAAAAAAATGCTTAAAAAATTAGAGAATTTTTTAATAGAAGAAGAGAAACCGGAAGTCGATCCACGTTGGAGCGGACTGAAGAATATTAAACTCAACTAGGCAATTTTGCAGTAGGAGTAAGCAAAAACAAATAAATCAACAGAGAACTATTAACCGATAACCATTAACCATTAACTAATTTCTAAAAACAATGCCACATCCCAAGCGAAAATTATCGAGAGCAAGAAGAGACAGCCGCAGAGGCCATGACAAAGCAGTAGCTTCAACATTAGGAACATGTTCCAATTGCGGAGCACCTACTTTATACCATCGTATATGCGGTGAGTGCGGTTACTACAAAGGGAAACTCGCAGTAGAGAAAAAAACAGCTTAAGTAAGTTAAACAGGTAAAATTGTTGAATAGTAAATTCAGGCTGATAATAGCTTCAATTTATTTAACATTAACCATTTAACCATTAACCAGTAACTTATTTATATGAAAATAGGTATAGATATTATGGGCGGTGATTTTGCACCGAATGCAACCATTGCAGGCTCAGTTTTAGCCTATAAACAATTACCCAAAGACGTACGATTGGTACTGATTGGTGACAAGGAACAGATCATTTCCGGGCTGACCAAGCACGGTGCCGATGCAAACAATTTTGATATCGTTCACACCACAGAGATCATCCTGATGAGCGACCATCCGACAAAAGCATTCTCTCAAAAACCCAACTCTAGCATTAGCGTTGGGTTTCATCTTTTAAAGGAGGGAAAGATCAATGGTTTTGCAGGCAATGGGAATACCGGTGCAATGCTGGTAGGATCTATGTTTAGTGTAAAATCGGTTCCGGGGGTTATACGTCCGTGCATTACATCCGTTCTCCCAAAAGAAAATGGTGGTGTGGGTTTGATCCTGGACGTTGGGACCAATGCTGATTGTAAACCCGATGTCCTCTATCAATTTGCAGTACTCGGATCATTATTCGCGGAACATGTATACGGTATAAAAAATCCTAAAGTTGGTTTGTTGAATATTGGAGAAGAGCCTGAAAAAGGAAATCTTGTATCACAGGCAGCACACTCTTTAATGAAAGACAGTAAAGATTTTAACTTTATGGGTAATGTAGAAGGCCGTGACATATTTAATGATAATGCCGATGTAATTGTTTGCGACGGCTTTACAGGAAACGTAGTATTAAAACAGGCCGAAGCATTTTACACAATGGTAAGAAAAAGAGGATTAAAAGATGAATACTTCGATCGCTTTAATTATGAGAATTATGGGGGAACGCCCGTATTGGGGATCAATTCAACTGTAATGATCGGACATGGAATTTCAAATGATATTGCAGTAAAGAATATGCTGTTGCTTACAAAAGATGTAGTAGAAGCAAATCTTACTGAGAAAATAAAACAAGTATTTCAATAATGACTAAAATTACTGCTGCTATTACTGCTGTTGCCGGATATGTACCTGATTACATCCTGACCAATTCTGAACTTGAAAAAATGGTTCCCACCACTTCTGAGTGGATCGAAACACGTACTGGTGTTAAAGAACGAAGGATCCTAAAAGGTGAAGGTTTAGGTACTTCCGATATGTGTGTAAAGGCCATTGAACTTCTTTTAAAAAAGCGCGGAATCAGTGCAATGGATATTGACATGATCATTGTTGGTACAGTTACTCCCGATTTTGTATTCCCTTCTACTTCCAATGTAGTTTGCGATAAAGTAGGTGCTAAAAACGCCTGGGGGTTTGATCTTTCGGCGGCTTGTTCTGGGTTTGTATATGGACTGGAAACTGGTGCGCAATTTATCCAGACAGGAAAATATAAAAAAGTAATTGTTGTGGGTGCCGATAAAATGTCGGCGATCCTTGATTATACTGACCGTTCCACTTGTATCATTTTTGGAGATGGAGCAGGGGCAGTTCTATTAGAAGCTAATAATGAAGGATTGGGAATTATTGACTCCATATTAAAGGCTGATGGTTCAGGACGAGTACATTTACATCAAAAAGCCGGTGGATCGGTAAAACCTCCTACGCATGCTACTATTGATGCACGTGAACATTATGTTTATCAGGAAGGCCAGGCCGTATTTAAAAGAGCTGTTGTAGGTATGGCAGATGTTTCTGCAGAGATCATGCAGAAAAATAAATTAAAATCTGAAGATGTAGCATGGCTGGTTCCTCACCAGGCAAATAAGCGTATCATTGAAGCTACTGCAGATCGTATGGGTTTATCCTCAGAACGTGTAATGTTGAACATTCAAAAATATGGAAATACAACAGCAGGTACTATTCCCCTTTGTTTGTGGGATTATGAAAAACAAATGAAAAAAGGTGACAACATCATTATCTCCACATTTGGTGCAGGTTTTACATGGGGAGCGGTTTATTTGAAATGGGCATATGATAGTACGGATAACTAATCTTTTACGAATTTACGAATCTATATATAACAAACACAGATTCGCAAATTAGTTTTTTATTCGTTATCTGTACAAAAATAAAACAGAGTATTAATTTAAAATTACATAGTATGAAACTGAACGAAATTCAAGATTTAATAAAGTTTGTAGCAAAATCTGGCGTAAGCGAGGTAGAACTGGAAACCAAAGATGTAAAAATTGTAATTAAAACACTTTCAAACAAAACAAAAGAACAGTTGGTTGTTCAAGCAGTTGCCGCTCCTCCTGTTTTTCAGGCGGCTGCTCCTGTACAACAAGTTGCTGCACCTGTTGCTGAAACAAAAGCTCCGGAAGTAAAAACTCCTGCTGCAGGAGGTGGTGCTGATGAAGCTCATTACGTTACCGTTAAGTCCCCAATGATCGGTACATTCTACCGTTCAGCCGGACCGGATAAACCTGCTTTTGTAAATGTGGGCGATGAAATTGCTCCAGGTAAAATTACCTGCATCATAGAAGCAATGAAATTATTCAATGAAATTGAATCAGATGTAAAAGGTAAGATCGTAAAAGTATTGGTGAATGATGCTACTCCTGTTGAGTATGATCAGCCATTGTTCTTAGTAGACCCATCTTAATTACTAACTGTCATTCTGATCCGTCTGAGGCGAAAGAATTTTCTCTGTAAGAAGCAAGATTCCTCGTTACACTCGGAATGACAAAAATGGAAAAGAATATGTTTAAAAAAATATTAATTGCAAACCGAGGAGAAATTGCGTTGCGTGTTATACGTACCTGCAAAGAGATGGGAATTAAAACAGTAGCTGTTTATTCCACTGCCGATAAAGATTCATTGCATGTAAAATTTGCAGATGAAGCAGTTTGCATCGGCCCACCGCCAAGTAAAGAATCCTATTTAAATATTCCAAGCATTATTTCAGCTGCCGAAATTACCAATGCAGATGCGATCCATCCCGGATATGGTTTTTTATCAGAGAATGCAAAATTCTCAAAGATCTGCCAGGAGCATAATATAAAATTTATTGGCGCTTCACCGGAAATGATCAATTCCATGGGAGATAAATCATCTGCAAAAGCAACCATGATCGCTGCAGGTGTTCCTTGTGTTCCGGGTTCTGAAGGATTACTGGAAAGTGCAGAACAAGCCATTGAACTTGCTCCAAAAGTGGGCTACCCTGTAATTATTAAAGCAACTGCCGGTGGTGGCGGACGCGGAATGCGCATCATCTGGAAAGAAGAAGATATGGTTTCCAATTATGAATCTGCTACTAAAGAAGCGGAAGCGGCATTCGGAAATGGCGCCATGTACATGGAGAAATATGTTGAAGAACCTCGTCATATTGAAATACAAGTGGTGGGTGACCAATACGGCAAAGCCTGTCATTTATCTGAAAGAGATTGTTCTATTCAAAGACGCCACCAGAAATTAATGGAAGAAACCCCTTCGCCATTTATGACACCCGAATTACGTGATGCCATGGGCGCTGCAGCTATAAAAGCTGCAATGGCCGTAAAATATGAAGGTGTAGGGACTGTTGAATTTTTAGTGGACAAGCACCGCAATTTTTATTTCATGGAAATGAATACACGTATACAGGTGGAACATCCAATTACAGAAGAAGTAATTGACTACGATTTGATACGTGAGCAAATATTAGTCGCAGCAGGAGTTCCTATTTCAGGAAAAAATTATTTCCCGCAATTGCATGCTATTGAATGCCGTATCAATGCGGAAGATCCTTTTAATAATTTCCGCCCGTCACCGGGAAAGATCGGCAATTTACATACTCCAGGCGGACACGGAATTCGCGTTGATTCACATATCTATTCAGGTTATACTATTCCTCCAAACTATGACAGCATGGTTGCAAAGCTCATCACAGTTGCTCAAACACGCGAAGAAGCGATTGCTAAAATGCACCGTGCATTAAGTGAATATGTAATTGAAGGCGTAAAAACCACCATTCCTTTCCATTTGCGTTTAATGCAAAATGAGGATTTCAAAAAAGGAAATTATACGACTAAGTTTATGGAGAGTTTTGATTTGACGGAGTAAACATTTTGATTTTAAAAAGCAACGGAGCTGTACGATGTATGGCTCCGTTTTTTGTTTATAAAGTTCTAACTTTTATTTCCTTTCTTTTTTTTTGAAAAAAAAGAAACAAAAATTCAAAATGGCAACTTACTCAAATCCACATTACCACCGGAGATGATCACACCAACTTTTTTATTGGCATATTTTTGTTTCTCATTAAGCAAGGCCGCTAATGCAATTGCGCTGGAGGGCTCCACTATTATTTTCATTCGTTCCCAGATGAGTTTCATTGCAGCAGTTATTTCTTTTTCTGTTACCAGTACAATGTGATCAACGTGTTCTTTGATGATGGGAAAATTTTTATCGCCCAATTGGGTTTTTAATCCATCTGCAATGGTGTTAGTGGATATATTGTTTTCAATTTTTCCGCTTTGTAATGAACGGTAAGCATCATCCGCTTCTGCAGGTTCCCCGCCAATTACTTTACAATTTCCAAAAAAATGTGCAGCCAAAGCCGTTCCTGCGATGAGTCCGCCACCGCCGACAGGAGAAAAAATAAATTCCAGATTTGGATAATCCTGCAACAATTCAAAACAGGCTGTTCCCTGTCCCAGGATCACAGCCGTATCATTGGAAGGATGAATGAAGGTTGCGCCTTTTTCTTCTTCCATTTTTTTTGCAGTACTTTCTCTAGCCTGTAATGTAGGAGCACATTCAATTATTTCGGCGCCGTAATCCTGCACTGCATTTTTTTTAACCTGTGGTGAATCGTCGGGCATTACAATGTAAGCCTTTACTCCAAGTGATTTGGCAGCTAAGGCCAGGGCCTGCGCAAAGTTCCCGGATGAATGTGTCACCACCCCTTTCTTTTTTTGCTCTTCTGAAAGTTGTAAAATAGCATTGGTAGCACCTCGCATTTTAAATGCGCCCATGCGTTGGAAATTCTCACATTTAAAATACAGTTCTGCTCCTGCTATTTCATTTAGTAATCGGGATGTTAAAACAGGTGTACGGTGTGTGTGGGGGCTGATCCTGTTGTAACAATTAATCAGATCTTCTTTTTTCATGTCGGTATTTATTGCAATTATAACAATATTATAGTGCCGATACTCACGAAAAGTGATATTATTGGAAGTTTATCCTTAAATTCGTTAAAAGAAGAATTATGAAAAAGTATTTAGTTATATTATTATTTATTGCAAGCACTGCCCTAGCGCAAAAGAAAATGCCAACTAACTGGCAGTTGATGGATCCCAAGACGGATAAAATATATGGAGCCGGTGTGGAAGCAGCACATAAGACCTTAGCCGGAAAAACAGCTAAAACAGTTATTGTTTCTGTGATCGATGCAGGAGTGGATGTGAATCACGAGGACCTGAAAGATGTTATTTGGACCAACCCAGGAGAAATTGCGGATAATGGAATTGATGATGACAAGAATGGTTATACAGATGATGTACATGGCTGGAATTTTATTGGAGGAAAAAATGGGGATATCGACCATGAATCCCTTGAATTATCAAGGCTATATCAGTCCATGACTAAAAAGTTCAAAATGCTGGATACACTTAACCTTTCTGCTGATAACGCAAAAGAATTTGAGGAGTATAAAAAAATAAGAACAAATTATTTGGTTGAACAAAGTGAAAATGAGCAGCAGTTATTTGGTATAAAACTTTTTTCGGATTTTTTAGAAAAAGTAAAAAAACAAAATAACGGGGTGCTTTCAAAAAGTGCTTTAAAGAATTATAAGACTGAAAATGAATTGGAAAAAAAATTGAAAAAAAATTTAAAACTCGCATTTTCATTTGGCTTAAAGGCAGAAGATCTGGAAAGCCAGCTAAAAGAAGGAAAAGAACATTTTGAGAACACAGTAAAATATAGCAAGCTCAATTCCGATTCCATTCGCCAATATATGGTGGGAGACGATGTAAACAATCCCAATGAGCGCTATTATGGAAATAATCACGTCCAGGGCCCGGATGCGTCACATGGTACACATGTGGCGGGGATCATTGCCGCGACCAGAAATAATAATATCGGGATCAATGGCATGGCCGGCAATGTAAAAATTATGGTGCTGCGTGCTGTACCCAATGGTGATGAGCGGGATAAGGATGTGGCAAACGCTATACGTTATTCTGTAGATAATGGCGCCACTATTATTAATATGAGCTTTGGTAAGTATTATTCTCCGGATAAAAAAGTAGTGGATGAAGCGGTAGAATATGCCTTATCAAAAGATGTACTATTAATTCATGCGGCAGGAAATGATTCTAAAAATAAAGATGTGGAGGAATGTTATCCAAACCGTGAGCTGCTCTCAAAAGCAATTGTTTCTAATTGGATAGAAGTGGGTGCAAATGCCTATAAATCAAAAAAATTGATCGCCAACTTTTCCAATTATGGCAGTAAGCGTGTGGATCTTTTTGCCCCCGGCGTTGATATTTACTCAACTATTCCGGATAATAAATACCTGAGTCAATCGGGTACTAGTATGGCCTGCCCGAGTACAGCAGGGGTTGCCGCAATTATCAGGGGATATTTTCCTGAATTAAAAGCAAATGAAGTAAGGGATATTCTGATGAAAACTGTAGTACCGTATAAAAAAACAGTAAATGTACCGGGTACAAAAAAGGATAAAAAGAAAATGAATGAACTGTGTATTTCAGGAGGTTTTGTAAATGCCAATAATGCGGTTAGGGAACTGATGGGATTGAATAAGAAGAAATAATTTATGTATGGAATCAGTTGGGGCTTGCTTTGGGGCATCCATACCTGTGATTCCATTAAATTTAAAGTTCTTATTCTATCATATTAAAAAATTCCTTCATAGATACCTTATGAATATTTAATATTTTAATCAGGCTTTTTAAAGTAATATTTGCTCCATTTTCCATTCTCCAATACTGCTTTCTATCTATTTCATTTTCCGTTGCAAATCTTTCATAACTGCTATACCCTCTCTTAATACGCATCTCTTTTAATTTAAGAGAAATTAAAGCGATCTTATCATTTTCTTTTTTTAACCTTTCAGCAGCCATTGAGACTGCTATTTATTTATATAAAATAAAAATATCTACGGCATATATTGCACTTTCGGAATTATTTTATATTATTGCATCAAATATATATGAACGATTAAACGCCTGTTTTAAACCGACATAAATCAACCGTTTGTGAGTTCATGATAATAATTATAAACCATTTAAAATTATTTTTATGAAACACTTAAAACACTTATTTCTTTTATTAGCAATGATAATTGCTTTTAATAATATTGCGAACGCCCAATTTCAAAAGAGGTTGTGGTCCTTACAGGACTATTATGTTAAATTTAATCCCGGCCCCGGCGTTCCAATCAGTTTGCCGGTATTGGATTATACAGGCGCCTGGAGTACTAAATCTCACAATGCAATAAATGATGCCAATGGCGACTTATTATTTTTTGTAACGGAAGATGGTTATTATCCACAAGGTACATTTGCAGGAAATGCGATTAGGGTATTTGATAAGGAAGGAAGATACATAGGAATGCCTAGCTATAATGGCCTGCCGGTAGAGGGTGGTTCTGAAATTGCCATTGTTCCGGTTCCCAATGATTGTAACAAATATTACCTGTTTTTTTCCATAAATTCATGCTTAATTACAAATTGTGTAATGCGATTCGGTTTCCTTACTCTTGATATGAGCTTACAAAATACTTACGGAGGCTATGGTGTGTTATCAAATAATGGCGCGGTTACAGTTTTAAAATCATTCACTCATACAGATGCCAAATTTGACGATACCTTTTTTGCCGTAACCACATTCAGGCCAACAATCAGTAATGGCAGCAGGATCTTGTTCGCGAAAAATAACGGGCGAATATGGAAATTTCTCATTACGGAAACAGCCGTTACCGAAATAACCGCTTACAGCGGCAACAATAACCCTTTTTTCCTTAACGCCAATTGCAATTTCCTGAATGAATTAGAAGTAATAACCCTGGCAAATGGGAATTACAGGTTAGGGATGGTTAACCAGCGGACTACGGTAGCAGTAGCTGATTTTTATCCTACAGGGGAGTATATACCAAATACATTAAAATCAATAAACTATGGATTAGATTTTGATGTTTACGGAATAGAATTTGACCTCAGTGGCAGGTACCTGTATATAGCACAAGGGCGTGCAATATCACTTACCAGCTTTCAATCACAATTAGGATATACAGATGTAACAGCGGCAACACCCAGTGTAACGCCATTATACGTACCCAACGCTACCAATGGAGGCCATTTTGGTCATGGACAAATAGAACTTGGCCCTGATAACACGCTTTATTTTGCGGCAGGCGCTTCATTAGGCCTTAATACCGATGGCAGCCCCAATACCGCTACATGGAACCCTTCATCTGCTGTTGCCGTAGCGGCCCCTTATTTTTTAAATGACCAGGTTGACGGAGAAAGTTCTTATCCTACAAGAGCTATAGATCCCACCAAAACAATTGTTTACCTGAATAATAAAACAGAAAACGCTGTTGCAACTTATTCATCAACCAGTTATACAATTGCCAACGTTACCACCTACCCGCCTGCCGGAACAACATTTATTTACGTAGTAAATGGTACCTATACCATAAACGCCTACCCTGTATCATTTAATGGTTGCCAGACTTATTTCGCGCCGGATACCAAGGTAATTG
>JBQTHQ010000065.1:0-57739 GCA_052389695.1 Bacteroidota bacterium
GAACTGCAGTACCCAAGCATCGCACCGAACAAAGTGTGATACTTGAATTCATGCACGCAGCTTATGACGATAAACTGGCTTCTCGAAAGCTAAATGCTTTATTTAACAATAGTGGTATCAGCACACGTTATTCCGCTATTCCCGATTTTGATAAAAGTAAAAAACAGCATATTTTCTTTAATGGAACACCCAGTACTGCTAAGGTAAATAACAGGCTGAATGTATTTGAAGAAAATGCACTGCCTTTGGCTGTGTCTGCAATTCAAGATTCTTTTAAAAAAATAAATGCAAATGTTGCTCAATTTGGCATCACACATTTAATTACTGTTTCCTGTACGGGAATTTCTGCACCGGGGATAGATGCTGCATTGATTGAGAAGTTAAGCTTGCCCAATGATATTTATCATACATCTGTAAATTTTATCGGTTGTAATGCCGCATTTCATGCCTTGAAGATGGCGGATATGATCACAAAAACGGAAGAGCATGCAAAAGTGCTGATCGTATGTGTGGAGTTGTGCACATTGCATTTTCAGCCTAAGAATGATCATGACAATTTATTATCCAATACTATTTTTGGTGACGGAGCCGCAGCTGTGATCGTTACTTCTGATTCATATACTACTCAGCAAAAGAGTTTAACAATGAATGGATTTTATTCATTATTATTGAATAAAGGAAAAGATCTGATGGGCTGGAACGTAACTCCTGTGAATTTCGAAATGATCCTGGACACCAAAATTCCTGAATTTATTGGCGAAGAAATAGAGAACATCCTTCAAAAAGCAAGTAAAAAATTTAACATCACTCCCGGTACGATCAGTAAATGGGCCATACATCCGGGAGGAAAGAAAATAGTGGATACGATCAAAAGTAAACTGCAATTAACGGATCAGGAAACACAGTGCTCTTATAAAGTATTGGAAGAATATGGAAACATGTCATCCCCAACTATTCTGTTTGTATTGAATGAATTGATGCAGGAAAATTCTACCAAAGGAGAAACAATTTTTTCATTAGGTTTTGGTCCCGGATTAAGCATAGAAACTGCACTATTCAGCTATGCCTGATATAATTAATAAACAGCCCCAAGTCTTCGACAGGCTCAAACTGACTACCGCTTGGATTGTCACTTCGAGCGTCCGTCCGAACGGATGTGCATCCGGGCGGGAAGTCGAGAAGTGTGCGTTAGAATTTTCAAATGTCAAATAAATTTACTTACCGCTCTTACCAAGCCGAACTATTGGATGCTCCCAATATTCCCCAGGAATTATTATTTCAAAATTTAGGCGAACTCGATTATATAAATCGCACTCTTGGCGGACATGCCATTACTCTTTCCGGAATTAAAAAACTGATCACAGATAAGAACAAAATATACCACATTGTAGATATTGGTTGTGGAGGAGGAGATGCAATGAAGCAGATCGCAGTTTGGGCAAAAAAGAGTGGGTATAAGGTAAAATTAACCGGTGTGGACATGAATGCCGATGCGATTGTTTATATGAAAGAGTCATGTAAAAAATATCCTGAAATAAGCGGTATAGTGAATGATTATCGTGATTTTTTGAAAATCAATGATACCATCGATATTGTTCATTGTTCCTTATTCTGCCATCATTTAAATGATGAAGAGCTGGTGGAATTATTTAGCTGTTTAAAAAAGTATTCACAAATAGGATTTGTAATTAATGATCTTCAACGACATTGGTTTGCGTATTACAGTATTAAATATCTAACACGGATATTCAACGGCTCTGTATTGGTAAAAAATGATGCCCCGCTTTCGGTATTGCGCGGGTTTAGAAAAGCAGAGTTAGATCAGTTGTTTAAGAAAGCAGAATTGGAAAATATAGATGTTACATGGAAATGGGCGTTCCGGTATTTAGTAGTAGCCCGAATAAAAAAATAATCACACAGAGGTTCACAGAGATATATAGGTTCACAGAGAAAATTACAAATCAAAAATACTATTTAACTCAGTGGTTCTCTGTGGCTTCTCTGTGTAACTCAGTGAAATAAACTATTAAAACAAACTCTTGAATAACACATATCAAATAGCCATTGCTGGTGGTGGGTTAGCGGGTTTATCCTTAGCTATTCAAATGGCCGATGCAGGCTATTCCTGTGTGTTGTTCGAAAAAAATAAATATCCCTTTCATAAAGTATGTGGTGAATACATCTCTATGGAATCGTATGATTTTATAGAGCGTTTAGGCTTACCACTTTCCAAAATGGATTTACCCCGTATCAATAAACTGGAAGTGTCCTCTCCCAAAGGAAAAATACTGGAACACAATTTAAATTTAGGCGGATTTGGCATTAGCCGTTTTTTATTGGATCAAAAATTAGCGGAGCTGGCTCAAAGTAAAGGCATAAAGATTATTCAGGAATGCAGAGTGAATGAAATTAAATTTTCAAACGATCAGTTTACTATTGAAACAGAAAAAGGAAATTATACTGCTGCTGTTTGTATTGGCGCATGGGGTAAACGCAGCAACATGGATAAAAAAATGCATCGTGATTTTGTGCATGCGAATTCAACTGATGAGCGTAATTACGTGGGAATAAAATATCATATTAAACATGAGTTCAATAATAACTTAATTCAGCTTCATAATTTTAAAAATGGTTATTGCGGAATTTCAAAAATTGAAAATGCTGTTTGCTGTTTGTGTTATTTGACAGATGCAGAAAATCTAAAGGCCAACAATGGAAGCATCAAGCAAATGGAAAAAGAAGTGCTGATGCAAAATCCGCATTTAAAAAAATATTTCGAATCTGCGGAATTTTTATTTGAAGAACCGGTAACCATTTCACAAATTAAGATCGGTTCAAAAAGAGCTGTTGACGATCACATTTTAATGTTAGGGGATACAGCTGGATTTATTGCCCCATTGAGTGGAAATGGAATGAGCATCGCCCTACGAAGTTCGTATCTTACACATTTTTTGCTGATCGATTATTTTGAGAAAAAAATTTCCAGGAAGGATTTAGAAATGAATTATGAAAAGATGTGGAATAAAAATTTTAAAAGCAGAGTCGTATTTTCAAAATCACTTCAGAAATTATTGAGTAATACTTCTCTTACCAATTTTGCTATTTATACTTTGGGTATATTCCCATTTTTAATGCGGCAGGTAGTGAACAAGACGCATGGGAAACCGTTTTGATTGTTGCTAAGCCCTCCCTCGTTCTCGACTACGCTCGAACTGACAGCGTTGGGTCACTTCGAGCGGAGTCGAGAAGTGTGCGTTGCGATAACGTTTTACCCAATCATCGTATTCTTCTTCATCCCCACCATTTCAACAACACTTCTTACAATGCCTTCAGCATCATAACCGCATTCGATGTACAATTCCTTTTGTTCACCGTGTTCAATATATTTATCGGGAATGCCCAAGCGTTTTACCTGTGCGTTGTAATTATTATCGGTCATAAATTCAATTACCGCACTTCCCATTCCACCCATGATACAGCCATCTTCAACAGTAATTACTTTGGAATGTTTTCTGAACACTTCATGCAATAATTCTTCATCTATCGGTTTTACGAAACGCATATCATAATGCGCTGCTTTAATTCCGGATTCTTCTAATTTTTTACAAGCAGCTATTGCATGATTTCCAACGGTTCCAATAGTAAGGATAGCAATATCATCGCCTGTTTGAATGCGTTGTCCTTTTCCGATGGTAATTTTTTGGAATGGTTTTTTCCAGTCGGTCATCACGCCATTACCGCGCGGATAACGGATAGAGAAGGGCCCTGTTGTTTCAGGCAACTGCGCGGTGTACATTAAATTCCTTAGTTCTTCTTCATTCATTGGAGCCGAAACAATCATGTTAGGGATGCAACGGAAATATGCAAGGTCATATGCGCCATGATGTGTTGGTCCGTCAGCGCCTGCTAATCCGCCCCTGTCTAAACAAAAAACAACATGTAAATTTTGTATCGCCACATCATGTATTACCTGGTCATATGAGCGCTGCATAAAAGAAGAATAAATATTACAGAATGGAACCAATCCCTGTGTTGCCAATCCCGCAGAAAATGTTACTGCATGCTGCTCTGCAATTGCCACATCAAAAGCTCTGTCCGGCATGGCTTTCATCATGATGTTCAATGAACTTCCCGAAGGCATTGCGGGTGTAATACCCATGATCTTTGGATTCTTTTCCGCTAATTCTACAATGGTATAACCGAATACGTCCTGATATTTTGGAGGTTGCGGCTCTTTAGGAACAATTTTAATGATCTCGCCGGTATCTTTATTGAATAAGCCCGGAGCATGCCATACGGTTTGATTTCCTTCTTCGGAAAATTTATATCCTTTGCCTTTTTGTGTCAAGCAATGTAAAATTTTAGGACCGGGAATATCTTTTAAATCTTGTAATACTTTTGTTAAACGCTCCACATCATGCCCGTCAACCGGTCCAAAATATCTAAACTTTAATGACTCAAACATATTACTTTGTTTCAGTAATGATGTTTTTATTCCGTTCTCAATTTTAGATGCGATCTCCTGTGCATTCGGACCAAACTTGCTGATCTTCCCAAGCAGGTTCCAGACTTCATCCTTGAATTTATTGTAAGTAT
Source organism: Bacteroidota bacterium (assembly GCA_052389695.1). Classification (GTDB taxonomy): domain Bacteria; phylum Bacteroidota; class Bacteroidia; order 2-12-FULL-35-15; family 2-12-FULL-35-15; genus 2-12-FULL-35-15. The sequence continues at coordinate 4,597 of JBQTHQ010000065.1, forward strand.
GTGAAGTGGTGATATCTGTTAAATATTCTTTCAATGCACCAACATTGGGGTCAATGCTCATGCAATTATCATTTAGTACTACCAGTAAATTAGAGTTGGTGATTCCCGCATGATTCAAAGCTTCAAAAGCCATTCCGGCTGTCATGGCACCATCCCCAATTACGGCAATGTGCTGGCGTTCTTTTTCACCTTTGTAAGCAGAAGCAACCGCCATTCCCAATGCAGCGCCAATAGAGGTAGAGGAGTGGCCTACGCCAAATGTATCATATTCACTTTCTACACGTTTAGGGAAACCGCTGATGCCTTTATAAATACGATTGGTAGAGAAAACTTTTCTGCGTCCGGTTAAGATCTTGTGGCCATAAGCCTGATGGCCTACGTCCCACACCAATTGATCATAAGGAGTATTGAAAACATAATGCAAAGCAACGGTCAATTCAACTACACCCAGGCTTGCGCCAAAATGCCCGCCTTTTTGTGAAACCACATCAATAATATATTGGCGTAGCTCCTGGCTGATCTGTGGCAGTTCTTCTTCTTTAAATTTTCGTAGATCGCTTGGATACTCAATTTGATCCAGCAATTTACCGGCTTTAAATCCCATTAATTTGGTAGTATTTATACATAAACAAAGATAATATAAATAATAATATTTAACATTGAAATGTAAATGTAGAATCGATGAATTTAATTGTTAGTACAGAAAGATTAGCAGAAAAAATTATTTTAACTTTTTTGGTTTAATGTAAATCTAAAAAAAGATTACCTTTGTGTCAATAATCTTCCAATAATGTATGGCACAAACAGCTGAAACCAATAAAACTACACAAGTGGTTCGTGAGGCAATGAGAATTGTTTCTAAAGAAGTTAGAGCACCCAAAGTTGTCCGAGAAGGTGTCGTTACTCCAATTAAGGAAAAGAAGTAACAAATAATTCAGATGAGTAAGCCTCTTTATCAAGATGGAGATTTTGAAAGAATATTATCTCCCGAGCCTTTTTATGGTGGCCTCGATCCTGAACCTTATCGTGAACAATGGAGAAGGGATTATGCTCGATTAATTCATAGCCCTAGTTTTAGAAGATTACAGGGTAAAACACAATTATTTCCAGGAGTAGAGTCAGATTTCTTTAGGAATCGACTTACTCATTCCCTTGAGGTCGCACAAATTGCAAAATCAATTTCTATTCGTCTTAATTATAATTACACTGCTACTGGTGAAGAAAGAAAAAAGGGGAAATCTCCTCATAAAGAATTGGGAATTTCCACTGATTTAGTGGATTTTGCTGGTCTTGCACATGATTTAGGGCATCCTCCCTTTGGTCATCAAGGCGAAGAGGCATTAGATGAATGCATGGTTAATGATGGTGGTTTTGAAGGCAATGCTCAAACAATAAGAATAATTTCTAGAATTGAAAAGAAATTTAGAACCGAAAATTTTGGTTTTGAAAATGGTGTTGATAAAAGGGTTGGCTTAAATCTTTGTTATAGAACATTGGCTTCTGTTTTAAAATATGATAATTTAATCCCTGAAAGAAAAAAGGAAAGAATAAAACTTGCACAAAAAGAAGGTAAAGTCAAACCATCACCAATAAAAGGCTACTATAAATGTGATTCAGAATTAATTCAGCTAATAAAGAAAAAAATTTTATCAGGAAGAGTAGTGAAAGAAGGAGAATTCAAAACTTTAGAGTGCTATATAATGGATATTGCTGATGATATTGCCTATAGCACATATGATTTGGAGGATGGCTTTAAGGCAGGTTTCATTTCACCTCTTGATTTGCTTTATCCATCAAATGAACTACTGGCAGATGTTTGCAACAAGGTAAATAAAAATCTTGTTAAAGAAAATATAAAAAAAACTTTAACGGAAGATACTATAGTTGATCTTATAAGAAACAATATTCTTGATTTTGGTGAGTCTGATAGTACAATACACTTCAGTGAACAAATTAAAGGGAAATACTTTTTAGATTTTGCTAACTCCAATGTCGATCACCAATATAGAGCTGCACAGTTTATCGCAAAAAATGGCTCTATAAGAACAGGATTTACATCATCAATTGTTGGAAGATTCATAAGAGGTGTAAAATTAGAGTATAACAAAAAAGAACCTGCTTTATCTAAGGCAAAATTAGATGATGATATTAGAATCCTGGTTGAGATTTTGAAGACATTCACATTCATGTCTCAAATTACCTCTCCTAGACTGAAAATTGCTGAATATAGAGGAAAAGAAATTGTTGAAAAAATATTTACAACTTTAAATACAGGAAATGGATATGAGCTCTTACCATCAGATGTTCAAGATGTTTATTTAAAGGCAAAAAAGAGTTATAAGAGCAGAATCATTTGTGATTTTGTTGCTAGTATGACAGATAAATATGCAATAGAATTTTATGGTCGACTAACATCTGAAAATCCTGAAACAATTTTCAAACCATTCTGATTCGAGTGTTATAATTATCGTAAAGAATTAACTAAAATCTTCTTCTTTTTCTCTCCACACTCAATAAAATAAATTCCTGAGGACAAATAAGACAGATCTATTTTATTATCTCCCTGCATCAAAGCAATTGCAGCAACCTGCTTACCCAAAATATTGTAAACAATTACTTGTTGAGCTTTTGTATTTGTCAATGTAAATAAACCATTAGAAGGATTTGGATAAATTGATAAACTGTTTTCGTCTGCAAAATCAACTATTTCCATAGATACCAATGTTCCCACTTTCATCCCATTTCCAAAACTAGTCACCCACATTTCGCTGGTATTGTTTGGATTAAAGAAAACCCGCTCCGGCTGACGAAAAGGATAACTGTTCACCATTGAAAAACTGGGCGTTCCGGAATTAATATTACTGCTCATCCATAATCCTTGTCCTTCAGTAGTAATAAAAATCTGGTTTGGATTATTAGGATTAAAAGTACAAGAAGTAACCCTGTCTAATGTTGAACCTGTAAGTTTTGTCCAATTGCCTCCGCGATTGGTAGTTTTATACAATCCGCCCAACCCATTTGGCGCTCCGCCCCAACCGCTAAACACACCAACATACCAGGTGTTTTGTGTTGCATCATTCGGGTCAACAACAATATCTTTTGTCCAGTAACGCATACCGGAATGGGAAACATCGGTCCATGTTCCACCTGAAGGATCATAAATGAAAACTCCGGAGCTTGGAGTGAACACAGTTGTTCTTCTTCCTGAATAAGTTGCCACTAATTTTCCATCATTCAATACTACCAGACTTGCAGGATGTCTTTCCGTTCCGGCAGGAGCGGAAAGCAAAGTCCAGGTGGATGATGCAAGATTTTGTAAATTATCACATCGATAAACTCCTCCAACCCCACTCCCTCCGCTGTAATGTATCACACTTGCATAAGCACGGTTTGGGTTGTTGGGATCTAATGCAATCCAAAAAACAGGATGATTGAACAAATGCAATAATTGCCAGGTTGCGCCATTGTTTGTAGAATATTCTATTTTCCCTTCCGCATCAGTTGGGTCAAGCAACGCATCAGTTAAGCGCGTACTTTGATACATATCATGCACTCCTGAAGTAGCCATAAATAAAGTTCCATTTGTTGGATGCTGTACAATTCTGTAAGATGAATTTGCAGTATGCCCGGTGTAATTGAAGGACCATTCATTACCACCATCAGTTGAACGAATTCCGCGAATATCGGAATAACATGACCACATATTGGAAGCATTCATCCAATGCACCTGCCAGCAGGTGGTATTCTCCAATCCAATGGAATTATAACTTTGATTTTTTGGTGTAGTGCTTCCTGCAGGATGTTGGTCAGCCGTATTTATATAGGCTTGTGCCCAGGATGTTCCTCCATTGGATGTCTTATGTACAAAACCAAAATCACTGAAAAGCACACGTTGTGAATTGTTGGAAGCCACATCAAATCCAAAAGGACATTCACCATAACTCCAGCCACGGTCACCGCTTTGTCCGCTCCAGCCGGTAATGATGTTTTGATTGCTTGCAGTGATAAATGTATGCGACCATCCTGTTCCTGCGTTAGTGGTTTTCATAACTATAGGAACATTAATATTATTACTTCCTGAAATGTAAACAGTGTTGATGTCATTTTCTGCCATGTCAATGAACATGGGATAATCATTTGCCGTAATGCCGGTATTTTTTGCCACCCAGTTTCCTGTTCCATAATCACAGGAATAAATTCCTTTGTTGAAGCCCCAATAATCACTAGGTTGTAATCCTACATAAATATCAGTAGCAGCGCCCGTCAAACAAAATAAACGAGTTACACCTCCTGCTTTTCCTCCACAAAAACTCCAGATACGATTGGCAGCAGTTATTCCTGTAAGAGTTGCTGTTGACCAATTTCCACCACCGTTTGTAGAAACTAAAACACCATCATTTGTTCCGATATAAATATTATTTCCATCAAAAAAAACTCCGCCGACCACATTGCCGCTTCCTGTTGCTGCTGTATGAATGCTGGTAAATGATGTTCCTCCATTGTTTGAAAAATGAATTTCACCATAATAAGAAATAATGATACGATTGGAATTATTATAATCCACATGAATGGTATAAGTATTTTCAGATGGGTCGGGATTTCCGGGAAGTGTGCTCCAGTTCACGCCATTATCAGTACTTTTTACGGGAGTGCCTACATCATTGATGTAACTTATGCAGTAAAGTAAATTTGTTGTATTCGTATAACATACCTTTGAATTATGTCCGCCACCGAGTTCAGTAAAATGTACCTGAGAATAAGTTAATCCGAAATCAGTGGTATGAAATAATTCACTCATATCACAGGAAACATAATATTCATCATGATTGGCCGGATTGATGCTGGGTGAAAATAATGCACCGCCACCGCCAATGCCGCGTGAACTGAAGGAAGTAGGTTGAGCGATCAGCAGGCTGCTGCAAAAAATAAATAGTGAAGTAGTATGTTTTTTCATATTATAAAACTAAAACCATTTTGGGTAGGAAACAAAATTATTTTTTGCCTATGTGGAATTCTTGAATTTTTGTTTCTTTCTTTTTGTGCAGAAAAAGAAAGAAAAATGAAATCAACTTTAATAGTTTCAAAATTATACCTTTGTATCTTATGATAAAAATCGAAGAACTCTTACTCACCGCCATCAATGCCTCTTTAAAAGGAGGAGAAGAAATATTAAAAGTATACGACTCTGATTTTGCCGTTGAAAAAAAGGATGACAATTCCCCATTGACACTGGCTGATAAAAATGCAAATGGTGCTATTTGTAAACTATTAGCAGAAACAAATTTTCCTGTATTAAGCGAAGAGGGAAAAACAATTGCTTATACTGAGCGTAGTAAGTGGCAGTATTTCTGGATGGTTGATCCCTTGGATGGAACAAAAGAATTTATTAAACGAAATGGGGAATTTACGGTTAATATTGCATTGATCCATCGGCAAAGATCCATACTCGGAGTTATTTATGTTCCTGTAACACGTACACTTTATTTTGCGGCGGAAGGGATAGGCAGTTTCAAGTTTCAAGTTCAAAGTTTCAAGTTTCAAGTTCAAAGTTTAAATGAGCTGTTTGTTTCTTCCCAAAAATTACCAATGCAAAATCCCGGTAAAAAATTTACAGTAGTTGCCAGCCGCTCACATCTTAGTGAGGAAACGGAGCAATTTATTGACGGATTGAAAACGATTCATAAAGAAGTTAATTTTATTTCATCGGGTAGCTCCATAAAATTATGCCTGGTTGCCGAAGGTAATGCTGATGTCTATCCGCGTTTTGCTCCCACGATGGAATGGGACACTGCTGCCGGACAAGCAATTTGTGAAATTTCAGGAAAGCAGGTAATTGATTATACTACGAACACATCTTTGCTTTATAATAAAGAAAACCTGCTGAACAATTGGTTCATTGTTCAATAAAATTGTCCTTTTAGCTATTCAAAATACCTTCTTAACGAATACCAGAACTTCCGATTTTAATGAGGAATTACATTTGAATTAATTAATACTGCCAACTATTAATTCAAAATTGTGAATCATGAAAAAATTATTACTGATTTCTTCCGGCATTTTGATTCTCGGTATAGGTGCATTTGCTCAAAATGCAGATAAAACAAAAAGAAAATTAGTTACCAATACAACCATTGTAAAGCTTCCAACTGATGCTTCACGAACTGTAACGTGTAATGAGGATACCTTGCTGTACAGCTATCTAAAAGAGGTCTTTGAACAGTCACCCACCTTTTATCTGGATCCCCTGGTAGGTCCAAAAACGGCATGGTCACAGGTATTTGAGCTGAATGGTTCAATTACAATTACAGGTATTCAATTCTGGGGAAATGTACAAGATGCAGTAAATGCTGCTCAAACAATTACAGCAAAAGCATATTTGTATTCGGTAAATGCCTCAAATATGCCATTGGCCAAAATAGATTCAGCAACAGTGCTTGTAGGAACAAATCAAACATTATATACTGCATTGTTCAATACACCTGTTACAGTAAGTTCAGATTATGCGGTTGTCATACAAAATCCTTCATCAACAGACACATTGGGTGTGGTAGTAAATAATGCTTCAGCTGCTACTTATGGTGAAGGTCTGGCTTGGAACAGATCCGGCAGCGGCATGTGGAACACCTCCACTTTTTATTGGGGACAGGATGCTGAACCCGTTATTGCCCCTATTGTGAAATACAATGCGCAGGCAGATTATACAGTTACAGCTGATACGGCAGTTTGTCTTGGTACATCATTGACATTTACAGATAACAGTTCTCCTTTAGGAGTACTGGGGCACCGAATGTATAATTACAGGGTATTTGCATCTCATTGGGGTACGGCGGAGGATTCAACTTATACCTGGAATCTCGAAAGCGGAGTTAATAAATACACTCAGAATACTTCGCATGCTTATTCTTCTGCAGGTACATTCTTTTCATCTTTAACAGTTATGGGTGGATTATATGAAAGATGTATAGATACAAAAACAAGAACAATAACAATAATTGATACTGCAAAGGCTGTATTTGCAGTTAATACCGTAAATTCTCCAACCATTGCTTTTACAAATTTCTCTACAGGCGCAGCTACTTATTCATGGGATTTTGGAGATGGATCCTCTTTAAGTACAGTAGTAAACCCAACTCATACATACACTGCAGTGGGAACGTATACGGTAACCCTAACTGCAACATCTGCGACAGGTTGTACAATTAATACAAAAAAAAAGGTGGTCACAATCGTTTCAATTGGCATCGATATGAATTTAACAGAAGTGGATAAAATATATACTAATCCTTCTACAAATATGCTTTCTGTTGACATGAATGCCACAAAAAATATACAGGTAGAAATACTCAACGTACTTGGAAAAATAATCTATTCTCAGGAATTTTCATCATCTTCCTCTCCTATTGATTTGAGTAGTTTTAGTCCGGGAATTTATTTTGTAAGAGCATCTACAAGTAATAAGAGTATAGTTAAAAAGATATGGGTCAGATAAATAAAAAATCTGAATACTTCAAAAGTCCCGCAATTTGCAGGACTTTTTTGTTTTAAAAAGGTATTTATTTCGTATAATTGCATACAATCTAAAAAATAAAAAATGAGTAAAATAGCATTGATCACAGGAGTTACGGGCCAGGATGGAGCTTATCTGGCGGAATTGCTATTGAGCAAAGGATATGTTGTTCATGGGGTGAAGCGCAGGAGTTCTTTATTCAATACGGATCGTATCGATCATATATATCAGGATCAGCATGAAAAGAAAGTCAATTTTTTTCTACACTATGGTGATCTAACTGATTCTACCAATCTTATTCGTATCATACAGGAAACACAACCGGATGAAATATATAATCTTGCGGCACAATCACATGTAAAAGTGTCTTTTGAAACTCCTGAATATACGGCCAATGCAGATGCTATCGGAACATTAAGAATCCTGGAAGCGATCCGTATCCTGAAAATGGAAAATAAAACCCGTTTTTATCAGGCTTCTACATCTGAGATGTATGGATATGTGCAGGAAATACCTCAAAAAGAAACAACTCCTTTTTATCCGCGTTCACCGTATGGTGTGGCAAAAGTATATGCCTTTTGGATCACCAAAAATTATCGCGAAGCTTATAATATATATGCTTGCAATGGTATTTTATTTAATCACGAAAGCCCTATACGTGGCGAGACATTTGTTACACGTAAAATTACGCGCGCTGTCGCTAAAATACATTTGAAGTTACAAGATAAATTGTTTCTGGGAAACCTTGATTCAGAACGCGACTGGGGGCATGCAAAAGATTATGTGGAAGGCATGTGGAAGATGTTACAGCAAAAAGAACCGGATGATTATGTATTGGCCACCGGAAAAAAGATTACTGTACGTAAATTTGTAGAGCTGGCTTTTGCTGAAGTTGGAATTAAAATTAAATGGGAAGGAAAAGGGGTAGATGAAAAAGGTATAAATAGTGCAACCGGTAAAACCATCGTTGAAATCGACCCTAAATATTTCCGTCCAACGGAAGTTGAACTTCTTATCGGAGATGCATCTAAAGCAAAAAAGAATTTGGGCTGGGAACCAAAACATACATTGGAACAGTTGGTAAAAGAAATGGTGACGAGTGATGTAAAATTATTTGAGAGAGATAAATATTTAATGGAAGGTGGACATAAAGTGATGAATTTTCATGAATAAATTAGCATGAATAAAGCGGATAAGATATATGTTGCAGGGCACCGTGGAATGGTTGGCTCTGCCATTATCAGAAGATTGGAAAAAGATGGTTTTAAAAATATTATTACACGTTCATCCAAAGAAGTAGATCTAAGAAACCAGCAGGCAGTTGCTGATTTTTTTGCATTTGAAAAACCAGTTCATGTTTTTTTGGCTGCGGCTAAAGTGGGGGGTATAGTCGCAAACAATACTTACCGTGCGGATTTCATTTATGAGAATATAATGATCCAAAGCAATGTGATCCATAATTCGTATCTGAACGGAGTGAAAAAATTAATGTTTCTTGGATCTTCCTGTATATACCCTAAAATGGCCCCTCAGCCATTAAAAGAAGAGTATTTATTGACAGGTGTGCTAGAGCAAACTAATGAACCGTACGCCATTGCAAAGATAGCGGGAATAAAAATGTGTGATGCGTATCGCGCTCAATATGGCTGTAATTTCATTTCAGTAATGCCTACTAATTTATATGGGCCCAACGATAATTATGACCTCAACAATTCGCATGTATTGCCTGCACTGATCCGGAAATTTCATATCGCTAAAATTAATAATTCATCCACTGTAGAGGTTTGGGGTACAGGCGCACCTTTACGTGAATTTTTACATGCCGATGACCTGGCAGACGCCTGCTTTTATTTAATGCAGAATTATAATGAATCCGGCTTGGTAAATATTGGAGTGGGAGAAGATATTAGCATTAAAGATCTTGCACTGCTTGTTAAAAAAATAATAGGATATACAGGGGAGTTAAAATTTGATATTTCCAAACCTGATGGCACCCCCCGTAAATTAATGGATGTTAGCAAGCTACATGCATTGGGTTGGAAACATAAAATTAATTTAGAAGCAGGCATTAGAAGTGTTTACGCAGATGTGCAACACCAACTTTCTTTGGTTTAATTCTTTTCAATAACTAGTTTTACCTTCCAAAATATCCCTTATCCAACATCAAATTATTGTTATCTTTGCGCCTCTTAATTTAATGATATTACAATAAAAAAATGGATAAGAATTCAATAGTTGGTTTGTTGCTGATCGGTGGAATTTTAATTGGATGGATGGCATTATCACAACCATCAAAAGAAGAGTTGGCAAAACAACAACAACTTCGTGATTCAATTGCCCGGGTTGAGGAATCTAAAAAAACAACTTCTGAGGCAGACAAACAAACAATTCCGTCAACAATAATTACTCCGGTTACTGCAGCAGTATTATCTCCTGATTCTGCCGGCGCAATAAGCGATTCTGTAAAAGCCATCATTAAGAAACAAACCTATGGCGATTTTGCAGATGCAATAACCGGTGAGAATAAAACCATCACCATAGAAAATGATTTGATGAAAATAAATGTCGCTACTAAAGGTGGACGCATTATTTCAGTTGAATTAAAAAATTATAAGACATTTGATGGCAAACCATTGATGCTGTTTGATGCAGATTCATCTTCACAGAATATCACGTTTGCAGCATATTCAAAAGTGTTTTCAACCGATTCGCTGTATTTTACTCCGGAGGGTCAAAGTTTTACTGTTACAGGCGCAGATTCCAAAAGCCTGGTTATGCGCCTGTACGCTGGAAACAAGGCAAGGTATATTGAATACGTTTACACCTTAACCGGTAATGAATACATGATGGGATGCCGTTTAAACACTGCCGGAATGCAGGACATCATTGCATCAAACGTTGGGGAATTGACCTTTAATTGGCAAATGCGAACGCCAAGACAGGAGCAGCATGTGGAAACACAACAGACCGCGTCCACCATTTATTTTAAATATCTGGATGAAGATTCGGATAAAATAAGTGCAACGGAAGATGAAAGGAAATCCCTGGATGCACGTGTAAAATGGATAGGGTTTAAACAGCAGTTTTTTACTTCGATACTTATTGCCGATAACGCTTTTGAAAAACCAACAGATGTTGAAACTATTACTCTGCACGGTTCAACGAAATACATTAAAAATTTTTCTACAGGATTAACAATTCCGTATGAACATCAAAAGTCAACAACGTTTGGCATGCGTTTTTACTTTGGCCCTAATCACTATCAAACACTGAAAAAATATGACCTTCAGCTGGAACAACAGATCGATCTGGGATGGAAATTTTTTGGATGGCTGAACCGATTTTTAACCATCCCCATTTTTAATTTTCTTGATAGCTTTCATTTGAATTATGGTATCATCATCCTGATCCTGACAATTATCCTTAAGCTATTATTATTACCTATTGCATATCGTACAGTGCTTTCATCAGCAAAAATGCGTGTATTAAAGCCTGAGATCGATGAACTGAATGAGAAACATAAGAACGATGATCCAATGAAAAAACAGCAGGCTACCATGGCGCTTTATAAAAAAGCGGGTGTTAATCCCATGGCAGGCTGTATTCCGGTGTTATTACAAATGCCCATTTTGATCGCTTTGTTTAGTTTCTTTCCTGCATCTATTGAGCTGCGTCAACAAGGTTTTCTTTGGGCACATGATTTGTCAACGTATGATTCCATTTATAATTTTGGTTTTGAAGTTCCTTTTTACGGAGATCACGTAAGTTTATTCGCATTATTAATGACTGCTTCTACATTGTTGTATACCTGGAGCAACAGCCAGTTAATGGGAACAAGCAACCAGATGCCGGGTATGAAATGGATGATGTATTTAATGCCGATCTTATTTCTTGGTTTCCTGAATAATTATTCTGCGGGTTTAAGTTGGTACTACTTCCTTGCCAATATGATCACTTTCGGACAAACATGGGTGATGCAAAAATTTGTGATTGATCAGGATGCATTGCATAAAAAAATACAAGAGAATAAAAAGAAACCGGTTACTGTTTCAAAATTCCAGCAGCGCTTGGAAAAAATGGCAAAAGAGCGTCAGCAACAAATGAATCAAAGAAAAAAATAAATTATTGGGCATGACGTTTCATAAAGAAGGAATTCCATCATTGATAATCACTGTAATTGTTATTTCAATTATAAATTTTATTGCCTGGTACTTTTTTGCTAATTATCCTATTGTTATTTGGTTGGGTTATTTGTTATCCGCTTTTTTACTGATCACTATTTTACAATTTTTCCGTAGTCCAAAACGGATAATTGCTATAAATGACAATCACATCATTGCTCCTGCAGATGGCAAAGTAGTGGTGATCGAAGAGGTGGCAGAAACAGAATATTCTAAAGATAAACGTCTGCAGATCTCCATTTTCATGTCGCCCATTAACGTACATATCAATCGTTATCCAATCAGTGGATTGGTGAAGTACTCAAAATATCACCCCGGATTATTTTTGGTTGCCTGGCATCCAAAATCATCCACAGAAAATGAGCGTACTACCATTGTAGTAGAACATAAGAACGGCCAGACAGTATTGTTTCGCCAAATTGCCGGTGCATTGGCCAGGCGTATTGTTAATTACTCGAAAGAAAATGATAAAGCAATACAGGGAGAAGAGTTCGGGTTTATCAAATTCGGCTCTCGTGTAGATCTGTTATTGCCCGTTTCCGTTAAAGTTAGGGTTCATCTTGACCAAAATGTATGCGGTGGTCAAACTGTAATTGCCTCATTTGAATAAGACTGTCAGGCTTAACTTTAGGATTTATAAATACTAACCTACTCATTTTCAATATTTTATAATTTAGTTGTTTCCTTTTTTAAAATTTGGTATCTTTATTGTAATAATCAGAAACACAATAAAAAAACATAGATATGAAAAAATTATTTTTATTGCTTGCATTCACAGGGATTGTTGGTGCAGCATCAGCAACATCAGTTGTAGCCTTAACTAAAGGAACTGTTATTACCCTGTCTGGGGATGACAAAAAACAAGATGATAAAAAGAAATGCGCAAAGGGAAAGTCCTGCTGCAAATCAAAACAAACAGCGCAAGCTGAAAGCGGATGTGCCGGACAAAAAACAGCAGAAGCAAAAGCTTGCTCTCATGGAGATAAAATTGCGGCTAAAAATTGTGCTAAATCTGCAGAAGTAACAAAGGAAGCCAAAGCAGAAGCAGTTATTGAACCAACTGCAACTACACCTGTAGCTGAAAAGTAATTAATTAAGATTTTATATTAAACCCATTCTGAGATCTTCGGAATGGGTTTTTATTTTTTCAAAAAAATGATTAAAAAAATAATTTGAATGAGGCAATGGAAACAGACCAGAACAGGATGGAGCCAAACATATATGCAATGATCTTTTGCTTGTCATTAAAGTAACGTACCGCTAACAGACAGCCCAATGGAATGGAAAGCAATAAAGGGGTTAGCAAACAGATTCCTATTATTCCAAACTTATTTTTTACATACACAATGGTTTTGTTTTTTTTGGTGAATTTTTTATTAGGAATACGATTTGGATTTTCTGCATACTTTTTTTGAATACGTTCTTTTATGCGTTTTATAATAAAATCACTTAAAAAAACAAAGGTCAAAACACCTACAAACCCACCAATGGAGGTAATAAAAACAGTTTCAAAAAAAGAGAATCCCAAACCCAATGCAAGAGGCACCGCACCAAAAACGAATTTTACTGTGCTTAACAAAAAAACGGATAATATTTCCCAAATACCTTGGCTCACTTGTATTAGATTTTATTTCCATAAGCCAGATCCCCGGCATCACCTAGTCCGGGAACAATAAATGACTGGGCAGTTAGTTCATCATCCATTGCACCACACCAGATAGTTACAGTTGAGGGTAACTGTTTTTTAACATGATTAATTCCTTCAACGCTCGCAATAATGGATACAATATGTGTATGGCGGGGCTTGCCACGCTGCATTAACGATTGATAACTTAGTGCCATGGATGCGCCTGTTGCCAGCATGGGGTCACACAGGATCAGAATTTTATCATTCAGATCAGGACTGGATAAATATTCCAGCTGAATTTCAAAGCTCCCATCCTTGTGGTTTTTGCGATATGCTGAAATAAAAGCATTTTGTGCTTTATCAAAATAATTTAAAACTCCCTGGTGAACTGGCAATCCTGCACGTAAAATAGTTGCTACCACTGGTTGTTCTTTTAATACAGGTACATTGGCTATGCCAAGTGGTGTGGTTATTTCACGTGTTTCATAATTTAATGTTTTACTGATTTCATACGCAATGATCTCACCCATTCGCTCCATATTTCTGCGAAAACGCATACTGTCCTTTTGAACAGCTTCATCACGGATCTCGGCAATGTATTGATTGAAGATAGAGTTAGTGGAACCTAAAATATGCACCATAAATTTTATTGTTTTTTCAATGATCTGACCCACTTTACCAGTTTTGGTAAACTATTCTTTCTTATTTGTAAATATACGCAATCTTTAGCACCGAAGTTTTTATAAAAACGGGCTACTGTTTCCACCGAAGAGCCTCCAAAATCAATCATATTAAGGGTTTCGGCATATTGCTGAATGAACGTATCAAAAAGAAAATGCATGGCGCCATTTGCTTTGCCATTTTCGGTTACTCCGCTCTTTAAGAATATATAACGATCATTAGTTTTCATAAAAAATGCAGCTGCACACAATTTATTTTCCTTGTCAAAAACAGCAAGTGATTCTGCTTTATTTTTTGTGATGAAGATATTCATTAAAGCGGTCAGTGTTTTGTAATCATTCGGCTTAAATACTTCCAATTCCTTTCCTTTAGTTGATTTAAAAAGGTTAACGATTTGCTCTGGTTTTATGGTATGTTTAATAGAATAGCCCGCTTTAATAGCCTTTTTAATGCTGCGTTTGGCATTATCAGAATAATTATTTTGTATATCGGAGTAGGCTGTATTTAAATTTAGCACCTGGTAGCTTCGCTCTTTTGTTTCAATATTTTTTTTATTCAGTTGATTCGATTCATGCAAACAAAATTCCATGTACCTATACTTAGAAGGAATTGATTCAAAAAAATCATTCACCAATTTATCTGTTATTTTATTTTTTGAGTACACACCAAAATAGCGGGTGAAAAAAGGCTGGTATAAATAATGAATGTTATATTTTGATTTTGTCGCCAGCGGAAAAACAGCTTCGTAATCATTTAGCACAAGTGCGTCCCAACCCATACAAACTACATCTAAATACCATGAATAAACAAAAATACAGGTATTGGAACTGTTATCAATACAAGCATCCCATTTTTGTTTGTTGATGTTTTTATGATCAATGAACTGTATCATTTATTTTCAAACGTTTGGGTGTAGGTTGTAAAGTTGTACTTCGTTTTATTGTTTTTCACAAACTCTTCCAGCTTTTGAATGGAGTAACGTGATAATGCTTTTGGATGTCCGATCACTACCATGTGCTCAAAATTCTTTATTAATAATCTTTTTAATGATCGTTCTAAAAGATGTGCATTGTATCCGTCAATTGAAACAGGATTATCTGTGAATTGTGTTAATAGTTTTTTTCTATAACCCGGAGCGGCCATTGCTCTGCCATCGCCAAGGGGTTTGTGCAGGTAAGGATCTTTTTTTCCTAATAAAAATAATTTCCAAAAGAACAATGGGGAATTCCGGATTCCACTTATCGGTAATTCCCTGAAATATCCACTTGTATTTTCTGTTGCAGGATCGTCCTCAAATTGATAAATAGCTTTGTCGGGAGCATTTCTAAAGTCATAATGGTAATGTTCTGAAACATAATATCCGTTTCTGAACACACTGCTGTCCAGTGTAATGTTATTTTCTTTAAGTGCTTTTTTTAATTTATCAAAAGGCTGTATGCACCAACCTCCTGCACGATATGCAAAAATTGGTTTAATTGTAAGATCGCTCAATACTTTTTTATAACGGAAAACAATATCACTTATTTCTGTTTCATTAAAATCAGTAAGTTTATATCTTTTTACATCTATGATCCAATGTTCACCATTATAATAGCTGTCCTCCCAATGCGGATGAATATGTAATTGAAGATCATGTCCGGTATCTGCTAAGTACTTGATCTGTTCAGTGATTGCGTTATGATCTTTTTCAAGTTGAGGGAATTTTTTTCTGTATTCATCTAGTTTTAAAATGAAACCACAATCTACAAAAAAGGAAAATTTTACATTATGATTTTCGGCAATGCGAATGAGTTCGGAAGTTGGATAAATAATACATTTCTCTACTGTACCATGGTTTTCACCAAAGTAAATTTCATAGTCGAGTGTTATAAAAATATTCATCTGTTAAGTTAATTGAGTTAATTGAGTTATTGGTTAATTCAGGCAAGTGCTTTGTTAGAATGGGCCTTATTTAACTTATCAATCTAATTAACTATTGTCCAAATGGAGTATACATGGTAACTCCCTTTTCATTATAATTTTTCACCATCACTTCCAACATTCTATTCGCATCAATTAGCATACTTTTAGCTTCCCCCACCATCCCATTCACTAACACATTTTCTTTTTCAAATAATGGTTTTAAGGCATCGCAATTTCGTTTGGCCGAATATTCGGGATTATGCACTTTTGTTTTTATAATTGATTCTTTTCCTTCTGTATCGATCATTTTTATATCGAATACTTTTTGATCATATACAGGGAATTTAAATTCAACAGCATCTTCCAACGTATGCAAGTTAGTGCATGCGCCATTTAATGTGGTTCCAAGCATTAATATTTTCCCACCTTTATTGCATAATTTTCGGAATGGCGAATGTTCATTATAAGGAGTTAATTGCCCGTAATGCGTATTGGTGTAATACTCTGCCAATGGGCCTTTTGCACATACCGGGTCAGTGGGATGAAGGCTGCGCAGTACACCATCCAGTTTTCGGAAGTATTCCGTTATAGTTCCCATTTGAGAAGGCGTATTTTTAATATCAAAAAAAGGATGTTCTTCCAGGTGTGTTTTATTTCTTCCCGCAGCGGGAAACGAAGGAAATAATAATGTACCGTTTGTTCCAACGACTACAAATAAAGCATCTATAACTGTTTTAGCCCCTCCCTCAACAAATCCTATTTTACTTAAACTGCTGTGTACCAAAACCGAATCACCCTGCTTTAAACCAGTTTTTTTCAGATCATCGATCAATTGTTGTTTGGTGATCCCTGCTTTATTTTTTTGCTGATGTTGCAATTGTTTTCTGCGTTGGCTTTTCTTCAACCTTTTTGCCCATTCCAGCAAAAATTCAGGAGTGTATTTTAAAGCAAATTGTTTAAGCATTTGTTTTTTTGACTTAGTTCTTTTGACTTTCCTCCATTGCATACTTCACCATCTCTTCATAAACTGCTTTCCACCCCGACCATAATTTTTGATTGTTAAGAGTTTCATTGTGCCACAAACTAATAAAGGTTCCATTAACTGCTTTCACCTCATCGATCAGGGGCTTTATTTTTTGCATTGCATTTTCCGGTTCTATTTTCGCATGATATTTTAATGTGCCTTCCATCACGGCAAATGGATGAATTTTTAAATGGGTTTCTAATTCATTGTCCAGGTCATAAAAATTAAAAGATGTGCAAATGCTTGCTCTGAAACCGATCTGGGATGCAAAGCCCATGGTATAATCATCTGTAATGTCAATGTCTATAAGGTTCCGATAGGTTTCCGGTAAACTCAGCTTTAAAAAGTGCTGGCGGCTTTTTGTTATTTCACGATGCAGTACTTTGGATAATCGTCCAACTTCTTTTTTTAATTGCTATTTACTTTTATTAGATCCGTAGGAGGGATGAATGCCTATTTCGGTATAATCGCCTAACATTTTGATCAGCGTTTGAAATTTTTTACTTTCAATCGGCAGGTTTTTATCGTTTACACCATAATCTCCAAGAAGGAAAAAATAAATGCTTCTAAATTTATATTTTTTTAATATTTCTAATTGAAAATCATAAGTGTCATATGGATCCTTTTGCAAACCAAGCAAAACGCGTGTTCGTTCTGCTATTTCCCCAAATGCAAAAGTTGATAATGACTTCAAATAACCTCCTAAACTACGTGTAAATCCTTTCTCACGATAGGCATATGCATTATCAATATCTATGGTAGAAATAAATTCATATTTTTTTTCCGGAAAAGCCAGTTGAGGATATTTTTTTTGAAGTAACTCTTTGATCCATAATGCCCAGGTATTCACTACGGGCTTTTGTAAAAACCCATTCATAAAAGCTAAACTGTCTTTTGCATCAAAGCGGTCATATTCATCACGTATATGCGGCAAATATTCTTCATAACGGCTTACCAGATAAAAACTGGCGGCAAAAACATCATAAGGTAGCGCTGATGCTTTCCCTGTGGCATAAAATACTTTATAGGCATTGTATTCGAATACAGAAATATTTTGTTCGCTCACACCTGTTTCAAATAATAAATTCCGGGAAGTAAAAAACAATTCGTCTCCCAGGGGATTGTTGGTATAGCTTAGTTTAGCGCCATTGTATTTTTTAAATGCATCAGCATCATCGGTGAGATTAATATCAATGCCCAATATATCTTTAAAGATGAGGTTAAAAATATACTTGTTACGATGGGTAATCTTATGTGTGTATATTAAAAGCATTTACGAATTACGATTGTTGATTGTCGATTTCGTACTTCGAACTTTGTCAATCGTTAATTTCAATATTTCCTCACAAATAAATTCCGCTGCTTTTCCATCACCAAACAGTTCAGGGAATTGTAATTTTTTTGCTGCGTTAAAATGTTTATACGCTTCTAAAATTTTTGTTTCATCAGCATCAGCGATTTTTGCAGAACCACAGTTCACCAGCTCAACCCATTCCGTTTCAGAACGTAAAATGACACAAGGTTTTTGAAAAAAGAATGCTTCCTTTTGTACACCGCCTGAATCGGTCATTACCAGTTGCGCATTTTTTTCCAAAGCGATCATTTCCAAAAATGAAACGGGAGGTATTATTTTTATGTATTCACTTGTTTTTATCGTGTGATACAATTCGGATGAAAGATGTTGAACAAGCAATTTTGCTGTGCGTGGATGCAATGGAAGAATGATCTTTGTTTTATTTTCTGTTGCAATTTTGTTCATCGCGTTAAATAAGGTATTTAAACGTACAGGTTCGTCCGTATTATTATTACGATGGATGGTCGCCAGAATAAAATTTTCCTGTCGAAGATCATTGTCTTTTAAGATACTTGTCTTTTGTTCTGCAATGCTTGAAAAATAAAGACTGTTATCATACATTACATCGCCACAATGATATATTTTCGGATTATCAAACGTATAAGGCGGCTGATTATTTTCTTTGAAGCCTTCTTTTAATAAATTAGTATATCCCGACTTGGTAGGAGAAAATAAAAGTGTAGAAACGTGATCACATACAATACGATTAATTTCTTCGGGCATCGATTTATTGAATGAACGCAACCCCGCTTCAATATGAATGATAGGAATTTGAATTTTTGAAGCAGCAACGGCTCCTGCTAGTGTAGAGTTAGTATCTCCATACAAAACAATGCAATTTGGTTTTTCCTTCAATAAAATCTCCTCAATCCCTTCCAGCATAGAGGCTGTTTGTTTCCCATGACTTCCTGAACCGACATTTAGATTATAATTCGGATGAGGAATATCCAATTCATCAAAAAACACCTGCGACATATTTTCATCATAATGTTGCCCGGTATGTACGATCACTTCCTGAATTTTGTCAGCAAATTTATTTTTAATGGCACGGCTTAAAGCAGCAGCTTTAATAATTTGTGGACGGGCACCTATGATGGTTAGTAATTTGGTCATTAGAAATTGTTAGCAGTTAATGGTTATCAGTTATCGGTCATTAGTATATCTCCTATCACACAGATTAGTAATTCGTAGCGCCTTTGCTGAGGTTCGGCGTAAGCATATATATTCGTAATTCCTGGTCATAACTTCCGCAATCGAACTTTCGCCTTCCGAAATTATATTATTCCTTCATCCGCAAAGCTATAAAAACCTTTTTCAGAAATTATTAAATGGTCAAGTAAAGATATTTCCATTATTTTACCTGCTTCTTTTATGTTTTTGGTAAGCCGTATGTCTGCATCGCTTGGCTTTAAATTTCCGGAAGGATGATTGTGGCAGATAATAATGGAACTGGCATATTGCTCAACAGCAGTTTTAAAAATAATTTTAGCGTCTACTACAGTGCCCGAAACGCCGCCACGACTGATCAATTCCTTTTTGATCACCGAACTTGCGCGATTGAGCATCAATAGCCAAAATTCTTCATGCGGCAGATCCATCATGGATGGTTTCATGATCTCGAACACATCTTTACTTGTAATTACCTTTTCGCGTTTTAGGCTTTCAGTTTCTTTGCGCCTTCTGCCCAATTCCAAGGCAGCCACAATACTGATGGCTTTGGCTTCACCAATGCCCTTGAATTTCATTAATTCAGTAACATTTAATTTCCCGAGTTCATTCAGATTATTGTGGGTACTGGCTAAAATACGTTTTGAAAGTGCAACAGCTGTTTCATTTTTATTGCCTGAGCCAATTAAAATGGCAATTAGTTCGGCTTCGGTAAGCACATGTCTGCCTTTATCCAATAGCTTTTCGCGAGGGCGGTCTTCCTCGGCCCACGATTTTATACCAAATGTTTCCTTGTAATCGGCCATACAGACTATTTGCCACCTTTAGAGGCAGCACTGATGGAAGGAAGATCACGATCAAACAGGTACAAGCCGCTTTTATCATTACCGATCATCTCTAATTTATCGAGTACTCTTCTTGATAAAGCTTCTTCTTCAATTTGTTCAGCAACATACCATTGAAGGAAATTATGTGTAGTGTAATCTTTTTCTCGTAAACAGATCTCTACTAAGTGGTTGATCTCTGTAGAAACCAGCACTTCATGTTTTAATACTTCCTCAAATACAAATTGTATCGATTTGAATTTTTGAGGTTGTTCTTTTAGCGCAGGGATCAATGCGTGTCCGCCACGCTCATTAACATACTTTACCAATTTAAGCATATGCATTCTTTCCTCGTCGGAATGAGTATATAAGAAAGAGGCGACTCCTTCCAAACCTTCTGTTTCAGCCCAGGAAGCCATAGCAAGATAATATTGTGATGACGCAGCTTCCAGTTGTATTTGCTGGTTCAAAGCTGATTCTACTTTTTTAGATACCATTTGGTTCGATTTTTGGTTATGTATGAAACAAAGTTAATGTAATTTTTGCTTAAAAAAATAGCTTTTGACCTACTTTTATTCTTATTTGACCGAATACTTTTTGCTAGGTAAATTCTTAAAATTTAACAATTTATAAAATTACAAAGTCTTGAAAAACGGAATAAGAATTATTATCTTTGTTAGAATACAATAGTCTATCCGCACAAGCGTTAATATTACAATGACCAATTACCAAAGTTTAATAGAAAAGCTTGACGGATTTATCCGTAAATACTATAAAAATCAACTTCTTCGAGGATTGATATATAGTATCGGGTTGGTATTTCTTTTTTTTATTTCAGTTACAGCATTAGAATATTACGCTCATTTTAATACACTGATACGGACAGTATTGTTTTATTCCTTTATGTTGACCAGCGGTTTTATTCTTGTTAAATACATTGCCGTTCCACTTCTAAAGCTTTATAAATTGGGGCAGCTCATCTCTTATGAAGAAGCTGCAAATATTATTGGAAAACATTTTACAAATGTTCAGGATAAATTACTGAATGTATTACAGCTCCAACAAACAGCTAACCAACAACTATCAACCAACAACTATCAGCTATTAGCGGCCGGTATCGACCAAAAAATAAAAGAATTAAAACCCGTTCCTTTTACAAATGCAGTTGACCTTTCAGAAAACAAAAAATATTTAAAGTATGCTTTGATCCCCGTTCTACTTATTGCCGTGATTTTATTTTCTGCACCAAGTATAATTACGGATGGAACAAAGCGCCTGGTAAAACATAACGAATATTTTGAAAAGGAAGCACCTTTCCAGTTTGTGATCACTAATGATGAGCTGCAAACAGTTACACAGGAAGATTTTCAATTAAAAGTAAAATTAACAGGTGATGAAGTTCCGGAGAATGTTTATGTGGAGATCGATGGAAATGAATTTAAACTGGATAAAGATAATATTGTAAACTTCAATTATATTTTTAAAAATGTACAAAAAACTATCAATTTTCAATTAAGCGCGGATGGTTTTAAATCAAAAAAGTATGAGCTTATTGCACTACCCAATCCTGTATTACTGAATTTTGACATCGCACTTACATATCCAAAATACCTGAATAAAAAAGAGGAAATAATAAAAAACACAGGTGATTTGGTAATTCCTGCCGGTACAAAAGTGAACTGGAATTTTAATACACAAAACACCCGTCAAATACAATTGAACTTTAATGATACTTCCTTTACTGTTTCTCCTGCTACAGAAAATGCGTTCAATTATTCCGGACGTTTTTTCAGAGATAAAACGTATTCGGTTACAACAGCCAATCAATTTTTAAAAAGTAAGGATTCTGTAACATACACAATTAATGTTATTCCGGATGCTTATCCTCAGATAAACGTAGCGGAGAAAAAAGACACCGCCTCCACTAAGCGCATTTACTTCCGAGGTGAAGTAAAAGATGATTATGGATTTAATAAGCTTTCCTTCAATTATCGTTTTATTACCAATAATGATTCTGCCGCTACGGATAATTATAAAAAGCTTACTACCAATTCAAGTTCTGTTGCTATTAATAAAGCGGTTACACAGGATCAGTTTTTTCACTATTGGGATATGAATGAATTGGGGATTTCGCCCGGTGACCAGATCGAATATTATTTTGAGGTTTGGGATAATGACGGTGTTACCGGAAGTAAATCCACGCGTTCTGCCAAAATGATATTTAAAGCCCCAACATTGAAAGAGATTGCTGAAAATACCGATAAGAATAATGATAAGATAAAAAATAACCTGGAGGAAAGTATCCGCCAGGCAAAAGATATTCAAAAGGAATTAAGTGACCTGCAACGTAAAATAGCGGAGAAAAAAACGTTGACATGGGAAGAAAAAAAGAAATTGCAGGATTTGCTGGACAAACAAAAGAATCTACAAAATAAAGTAGAGAACATAAAAAATGAAAATCAGCAAAATAACCAGCAGCAAAATGAGTATAAACAGCCGGATGAAAATTTAGCGGAGAAACAAAAGGAACTGGAGGAGCTATTTGAAAAAGTAATGACACCCGAGTTGAAAGAAAAAATTAATGAATTACAAAAGCTACTGGAAAAATTAGATAAGGAAAAAGTACAGGAAGCGCTGGAGAAAATGAAGTTGGATAATAAGGACCTGATGAAAGAGCTGGATCGTAATCTGGAAATTTTTAAACAATTGGAAGTAGAACAAAAGCTTCAACAAAATATTGATAAATTAAATGAGTTAGCCAAAAAAGAAGAAGAACAGGCGAAGAAAACGGAAGAAAAAAATGCTGATTCAAAAGAGCAAAAAGAAAAGCAGGATGCATTGAACAAGGAATTCGAAGACTTGAAAAAGGATATGAAGCACCTGGAGAAAAAGAACAGCGAACTGGAAGAACCTAACAAAATGGAAAACACGGATCAAAAGCAGCAGGAGATCCAAAAAGATATGCAAAATAGCAGTGAAGAACTGGATAAAAATCAAAAAAAGAATGCCTCTAAATCACAAAAAAACGCTGCACAGAAAATGCAAAAAATGGCTGAGCAGATGGAGCAAATGCAGGCATCTATAGAGCAAGAACAAAGCGAAGAGGACATCAATAAGTTACGCGATATTTTAGAGAATTTGATCCAGCTTTCTTTTGGGCAGGAAGCACTAATGGGGGAATTATCAGCTGCAAAGACCAATGATCCGCAATTCTTTAAGATCAACCAAAAGCAAAAAAAGCTGCAGGATGATTCGAAAATGATCGAAGATAGTTTGTTAGCATTAAGCAAAAGGGTTCCCCAAATAAAGGCTACTGTTAACCGTGAGATCAGCGCTATCAACATGAATATGGAAAAGGCTGTGGAGGAAATCAAAGAGGCTCCAACTCCCTCATTTGATGGTAAAAATCATAAACAGGAAGGCTTGAGCCGTCAGCAATTTGCCATGACCTCTATTAATAACCTGGCGCTTATGCTAAATGAAGCTTTGAGCCAGATGCAGGCACAGGCCAAAAGCAGCAAACCGGGTAGTGGAAATTGTAAAAAACCCGGAGGGAATGGCAGCAAGCCTTCAGCGGCAAGTATGCGTAAAATGCAGGAGCAACTCAATAAGCAAATTCAAAAGTTAAAAGCGGATATGGAAAAGAATGGAAATAAACCAGGACAAAAACCGGGAGAAAAGCCAGGAATGGGTGGAGCCGGGATGAGCCAGGAACTTGCTAAATTAGCTGCACAACAGGCCGCTATACGCCAGGAATTGCAAAAAATGGCTGATCAGATCAATAAGGATGGTAAAGGAGCGGGCAATATAGGAAAGCTTGCAGATAAGATGGAGCAAACAGAGACCGATCTTGTCAATAAAATGCTTAGTCAGGAGACAATCATGCGTCAGCAGGAAATTTTAACACGCCTGCTGGAGAGCGAAAAGGCTGAGAAAGAAAGGGAAATGGATGAAAAAAGACAGTCAAATGAAGCAAAAAATGAAAATTTTAGTAACCCTAATGAATTTTTAGAGTATAACACTCTGAAACAGAAAGAAACGGAGTTGTTAAAAACGGTTCCACCATCATTAAACCCTTTCTTTAAAACCAAGGTTAACCAATATTTTAGCAACTTTGAAAAATAAAATGGTATTAGCAGAAAATCAAAAAATCCGTATCACATCTAAAGCCGAGAACATTATCCTGGTAGAAAGGATGATAGAAGATGTATGTGACTTGTTCAATATTACCGAAGATTATTATGGTAACATATTAGTGGCAATTACTGAGGCTGTTAATAATGCTATTTATCATGGTAACCAGGCTAATCCCAATAAGAACATTGATATTTTATTTAAGTCTTTCCCCGACAGAGTAAGTTTTACTGTAAAAGATGAAGGCCCGGGTTTTAATTATAATAGTTTGCCCGACCCTACAAATCCTGAAAATATTGAAAAACCTAATGGCCGTGGTGTATTTTTAATGCGAAATCTGGCTGACCGGGTTTCTTTTGAGGATAATGGAAGCACAGTAATACTCGATTTTAAGGTTTCTCCTAACTAAGCCAGCTTAGCATTTAACCAATCCCCATAATTAATAATATCACTGTCGGTACTGCTATTTCCCATTGCTCCCTGTAGAAGTTGATTAATTTGTTTTAACAACGCTTTATCCTTTTTAATTCCTTCAGATCGCATCATTGCATTTATGACCAGGATCATTTGTTTCTGACGATTGTACTCTGCTTTTTTCAATAAGGCAGGGTATTCTTTTTTTGTCCGCTCGATCTTATGTTCCAGGTAATCAAAATCTTCCAGTTCATATCGTATCATCAGTTCAAATACAGATAATTTTAAGTGCCATGCTTCGTCCAGGTGTTTAAAAGCGTCCTGCATAGTTGGTTTTACAAGATTCTTCAACGATTCTTTAAAATTCTTTTTGTCAAAATTCAATACTGCCAGGTTCAAATACACAAACACACTGTAAATGGGTAGCTTTTTGATCACATTATTATCCTTTGCCTCATGAAGTATCTCAATGGCTTTATCAATGTTTTTTACCGAATAATTGATCACCAGTGAATTATAATAATAGAAAAGGTATTTATCATACAATAGCTTATTATGTTCATTCATAGCCGACTTTAAACGGTCAACATACGTAAGTGAGAGGTCGATCTTTTTATTTTTGAATAACGAGTTGATCAGGTAAGTAAGCATTTGCAGCTTGGTGTCATGATTGTTTTTATTGAACAATCTTTCTTTGCCAAATTCCTCATAGGTTTTTAATAAATATTTTTCCAGTGATTTATAATCCTGTTGCTGAAGCAGGATACGGCTAACCGACTGATAAATCTTCAAACGTAATACCGGACTATTTTTTACATCTTTGCTTTTTGCAAAATCATTCACTGTTTTTTGCAGCAGCTGAAGAATTTCTGTGTTTTGTTTGGCGAAATTTTGAGACACTTTGATACGATAGATCAATGCGGCCAGGATGTCATCAATTTCCTGTATTTTATTAAGTTTTGAACGATTGTTTTTGCGTTTTTGGATGTATTCTTCGGGATTAATCTCTAATGTTTCATGAGATAACTTAATTAATTCACCATAAATTATTTCCAGCCACTCGAGGTGTTCATTTTCACTGGCTTTTCGAAGTGCTTTGTTCAGATAATAAAATGCGGTAGCTGCCTGACCCTTACTTTGAAACAAACGAGAGAGCAATAAGCAATTCAATACAATATTATATTCCGTGGCATCAAAATAATGCAAAGCGAGGCTTTTGCCGATATCTTCAAACAGCCTGTTCTTGAGCCTGTATAAAGCATTTTTATCATCCGATTGATATAGATTTTTTAATATTTTTTCTTCATCATATTCTGGATGTTGTTTGCGGATAGCATCAAATAAAAGCTCGTCTTTGCGTTCAGTGGATTTTTCTGTGCGATACAGGAATAATTTGAAGTGACGAATCTCTTCTTTATTCATAACGCCAACAACTTGCTGAAGAATGTTCATTATTATATATTTTGAATAGGTAAGAAAAGTACAAAATTTTATTTACCAGGCAAAAAATAGTGTCTACATTTGATAAAAATTCATCCCCAATGAATAATCATCTTAAAATGAGAAAATATATCTATTTGCTGTCCTTATCGATTGTGTTGTTAAGCATGCCTGTTTCCGGCAAAGCACAAACCATAGGAATGAGTAAAGTCGGGCCTATCAATTATAGTGATACAGTTACTGCGGGGGCCGTTGATTCTTTTACTGTGTGGGTAAAAAATGTCAGTACAACTGTTTTTAACGATACACTAACACTGGTAGGGGCGGTACGAGACGATGTGAATCCTGCTATTTTGAATTACGTTGGTTCTTACAGTAGTTTTTCCCCGGTACTGATCAATGCCAACGATAGTGTTTCAATTCCTGTTCTGGAAGTATATACCCTTGACACCAACAATTACCGGCCGGGAATCAATGTAATAGTGATATGGCCGGTGGCGCAAAGTGCCGCTACTGCTGATTCCCTGGAGTTTACCGTGTATATAATAGATGCCAATGGTATGAATGATCTTGATCTGAAACAATTCATAAAAACATTTCCTAATCCTTCTACCGATAATATAACGATAGAAAATATCAGTAAAATAAACATTGAAGAAGTAAGAATTTACGATATGACTGGACGTTTACTGGAAACCATTAAAAACCGTTCGGTGATCGATACTGAAAAATGGACTGTCGGAATGTACCTGTTAGATATATGGTTAGAGAACAATCAAAAACATTCAGTGCGCATTATTAAACAAAAATAAATTGGGTTTAACATAAATGAATAACGCCACGCCAATACAGCGGGGCGTTTGTTTTTATTATCTTTACAAGGATGAATCCGGAATTGGAAATAGAGTTTAAAAACGTGATGAAACGTTTGTCAGCACAATTTGGTGATGAAATGGATATACAGGCGGTATTATTTCTGATTGGCTTGCAGGAATTAGGAAAAGGACCTGTAAAATTGTCGAAAAATGAGAAACTGGATGTGATGCACGTAGCTATTTGTACATTGCTGGAACCTTATGGATATTATGAGTATGAAGGACTGGATCAGGATAGCTGGCCACACTGGAAAATAAATGAAAAATTACCTCCCTTAAAACCCGGACAGCAGCAACAGTTAATGAAAGAAGCTATTGTGGAATATTTTAAAACAAATGACCTGGTAGAATAAAAAATTACCTGATTACTACAGTGAGCTCGGTTGTTTTACCCGGCTCATCCAAACGAAGTACGCCTGTACCTACGAGTGAATCTTTAGAAGCTGTAACATCAAATATAGCCGGAAGACGAACATCAAATTGTACGTATCCGCCACCATCTGTTACACCATTATAAGTTACTTGTCCGTCAGGAGCAGATAAATTAACATCAGCGCCCCCTACATAATCACCGGCTGCATTTTTCACATGAATTTTGCCATGAGTGGTTTTATCTTTTTTGCAGGAAGTAGTGCCAATGGCTACAAATAGCAATAGTAAAACACCGGCAAATGCAGAAAATTTTATAACATTCGTTTTCATGCGTATATAGTTTGGTTATGAAACTCTTAATTATCTTTACGATTAAACAAATTTAACACAAAATTCATGAATTACAAAAAAAATCCCCTTGCTTTTTCAGTTATAACTGCTCTTTTTGCATTGTCAGCTTCTTTTAAACCTTTGTCAGATAATGGGAATGGGGATATAAAAGTAATGATCCTTACCAATCAGGGGGTCATAAAGATCAGGTTATACAATGAAACACCCTTGCATCGGGATAATTTTGTGAAATTAGTAAAAGAACATTACTTTGATAGCCTATTGTTTCACAGGGTGATCCGGAATTTTATGATCCAGGGAGGTGATCCTGATTCAAAAAATGCAAAACCTGATGCGTTTCTTGGTGAAGGAGGCCCCGGTTATACCATCCCTGCCGAATTTATTCCCAATTTATATCATAAAAAAGGAGTGCTTGCCGCAGCCCGCGAAAGTGATCTGGATAATCCTTCTCAGGCATCTTCAGGTTCACAGTTTTATATTGTGCAGGGACGTACCTACACAGATTCACTTTTAAAAGTGCAGGCAAAACGCATCACAAAAATGAAGTTGTTTAACCAGGTAATTAATCGCATAGAAAATAAACAATTGCTTGAAAAATATAAACTATATGCGAAAGCGGAAATGAATGACAGTGTTAAATATATAAATGACATTATTAACAAACAGGTTGAAATAGAATTGCCCAATGTACAACCACATATTTTTAATGAAGAACAAATAAAAGCATACACAACTATTGGTGGCACCCCGCATTTAGATGGAAGTTATACTGTGTTTGGTGAAGTTTATGAAGGGTTGGAAGTGGTGGATGATATAGCTGCCCAAAAAACAGATAAGGCTGCACGTCCTCTGACGGATATCAGGATAATAAGAATCACGTTAATTCCTTAAGAAATAATTTTACAACTTGAGTCGGTGAACAATTGATTTTAAAAGACAGGTAAAACAGGCTAACAGTTAAGTGAGTTTATCAACAGCATAACAACAATGGATTGTTAAAAGCCTTTTCGAAAATATTTTTTCCACTATTTATTCCATCGGTGAGCAACATTTTTTAGCAGGTAGGAAATGTAGATTAACAGGTAATTTACCTTATCAACAACATTTTAACAGCTAGTACTAATAAAAAAACGAGGAATAAACATTCCTCGTTTTTTATTTTACAATCTTAGATTGTAATTAATGTCCTTCAGCTTTCGCCACTACATTTACATTCAACTCAAAATCATCATTGATAGCTTTATCACCGATCTTATCGAAAAAGGTTGCGGAGCCGTATTTAATGTCATATTTAGTACGATTAACAACTATTTTAGCGATAGTTACCAAGGTGTTGCCTTCCATTTTTATCATGGCAGGAAAAGTAATATCGTTGGTAATTCCCTTAATAGTAAGCTTACCCGTTACTTCATAATCAGTGCCTGATTTTGGAGTAACTTTTATGATTTCAATTTTAGAAGTTGGATGTTTTGCCGTGCCAAAAAAATCATCGGATTTTAAATGCCCTACTAATTTATCGTTATATGTTTTATCAGTTAAATCGGTACAGGTAATGGAATTCATATCAAATTCAACAGTCCCACCTACAATAGTTCCGTGATTGGCAATTACATTACCTTTTGAAATAGAAATGCCGCCGGTATGCTGCCCGGTAACTTTTTTACCCAGCCAGGTTGCGGTAGTTGCTTTTGTATCAACAGTGTAAACTGTATTGTGTTTTGTTTTTGGTGCAGTAAATGCTACTGCAGTTACAGCTACTGCTGCAATCAGACCCATGGTGATTTTGTTTATCATAGTTTTTGGTTTTAGTTTTTAATTGACAATGCAAATATATGTATACACATTTAATGTTGCAACATTTTTATTGATAATATTTATTTACTTCTTAAATTCAATCGAAACAGAGTTGATGCAATATCTCAAGCCGGTAGGGGCGGGGCCATCATCAAACACATGGCCCAAATGTCCGCCGCATTTAGAACAGGTGATCTCCGTACGGATCATACCATGACTTTTATCTTTTGTATATACTACTTTAGCAGAGTCCAACACATCTGAAAAACTGGGCCATCCACAACCTGCATCAAATTTCGTATCTGATTTGAATAATTCATTACCGCATCCGGCACAAACATACACCCCTTTTTCCTTATGTAAATAATACTTGCCTGAAAAAGGCATCTCTGTTCCTTTTTCACGCAATACTACATATTGTTCAGGAGATAAAGCTTTTTTCCACTCTTCATCCGTTTTTACAACTTTATCGTTCATGGTTGAATTGGGTTTTTTGTTTACAGGGTTATTCTGGCTATTGCCGGTGCAAGCATTCAAACTAAATGCTATCAGTAAGTAAACTACATTTTTCATGATCTTCTACCCGCCAATTTAATGCCAAATTTTACATACGCATCACGGAACATATTAAGTTTGGCTTTTCACCAATTGAACCATAGTAATTTAATTAAATATTCCTTTATGTGACCAGATAATATCTTTCACCATTCCCTTGAGTGTTTGTCCGGCAGCCAGTATCATATCGAAATCAGGGGGAAATGGAGCAGGGCGTTTACCTAATTTAGCTTTTGTTTCAGCTTTTAAAATGTTAGTATCTCCCATGGCGGTTGCGGATCGGAATTCAAAAAAATTTTCGCTCGCAATGGGATTCGTTTTTAAAAGTTGTCCGTTACTGTTGTCAATGAAGTCAAGTGTTCCTGCAATAATGGCCTTTTTATTCTGATACACTTCTAATACATTACAGGAAACCAGTTTGGTTTTAGGTAACTTAATATCATTTCCTGAAGTGTCTTTTTTAACATTTCCCTTTGCATCCAATACATACTGAAATCCATCCGGTACTTCTTTGCTTTCTGTATAATGTATTTCCTTTACTGCTTCGGGTGAAACATTAATATTTTTCATATTTACAAGTATAGTATAATCATAATCAAGGTCTTTTAATTCGTTCACATGGTATTTAAGCCAATTATTGTTGAGTTCCGCCATGCTGATCTTAGTTAATTCATCCTGGAAATTAGGAGGTAATGGTACCCCGGTATTATTTTTCATTTTAAAGATCACATAACTGGTACCCATATTAATGGCTTTTTGAATTTGGGTATCAAGGTCCTTGTAATTCGGGTAATAATTTTTTACGGTTTGCAGATCATTATATGCTTTACGCGCATCAAATTTTGTTTTTTTCTCTAATGATTCAAGAGCACGAGCATATAAAAATTCCGCGGCTTTTTGTTTTGTCTGGATCAGCTCTTCATCAAAATTCCTCAGCTCAAAAACGGCATCTCTGTTCTGGCTTTTTATGAGTAAAGGCAAAAGCGGCTTTACTGAATTTTGTCTGTGGCTCATGTTATAATAGATGGTATATAATTGGTTCCAGTTATCAGGATTACCCTCTTTTTTTAAGAAATTGATCCGTTCCATATCTCTTTCATTGGCTTTTTTGTAAGCCTGTTCCAACACAATGATCTCTTTGTCTTTTTTTCTTTTTGTTAACTTACGTACAGCTTTATGAATGGCTGCATCGTAATTCCCGCTTTCCATCAGCTTCCTGGAACTGGAACATGCAGTGATCAAAGTACTTATAAGTAAATAAATAATTATTTTTTTCATATTATTCCCTTATTAAAAAGATGCATTCAAATATCATACCTAATCTATTTTTTACTTTTAACAGATGGCTTTTTATTTTCCACAGGAAGCTGCGTTGCCGTACTACCTGTTTTATTCAGCGTCATATTTCTTTCAAGTTCAAAAATGTAATCTGATTTATCGAAAATAGTAATGGGTTCTTTAATATCATCAAAACCCGAACTGCTAACCTGTAAAATGTATTTTCCGGGTTCCACTGCAAAAATATATTTTCCCGACTGTGGATTAACATTTTTAGAATCAATTTCTTCATTCGTTTTTGCATCCAGCAGAGTTATTACGGCATCAATTTCCCTGGTAAGTGTATCATTGGTTAGTACTTTTCCTCTGATAACAGAAATCCTGTTATCAATATCATTGAAGGTTACTTTGTAGATGTCCAGATCTCCCATACCTTCTTTTCTTACAGCTGAAATATAACCATCACGCTTATTTTTTCCCAATGTAAACTGCATATTATCTTCCGGGGTATTGATTGGGTACCCTATATTTTCTGCCGCCGAAAATGTTTGTGATTCAGGATCAAATTTAGATCTAAAAATATCAAACCCTCCCATATTCGTATGCCCTTGGGAAGAAAAATATAATATATTATTTTGTTCATCAAACACCGGGAATGCTTCTTTGTATTTAGTATTTACATTTTCGCCTAAATTAATTGGCAGCCCCCATTGTCCGTTCGGAAGTTTTTTAAACATGCACAAATCAACATCACCAACACCTCCCGGCCTGTCAGTGGCGACAATAAGTTTAGTCCCTTCATCAAAAATACAACCTTCCAGTTCAAGATCTTTGGAATTGGCAGGTTCACCTAAAAGAACAGGTTTGGCAAATGTTTTATTTTTAGCAAGTGTTGAAATGAAAAGATCTCCGGAATAAGTTTGATTATCAATATACATGATCATTGTTTTTCCATCAGGAGTAAGATAAACACATTGTTCATCTTCTGCTGTATTGATCATTGTCCCAAGGTTTTTAGCTTTTGTCCATTGTCCGTTTTGTACTTTTGAAAAATAAATATCCGCGGTAAAATAGCCCTGCCAGCTTTTCATCTTTCGGGTATTTCCATCTCTGCGGGATGTAAAATAAAATGTGCTTTCATCCGCAGAAACAAAAGGATAATAATCCGGGTATTTGGAATTGATCTCTTTACCAAGATTTTCGAATGAAACATTCACCGGATTTTTAATCATCACTTTCGCATTTTCACAGCATTCAATGTGCCGGTCAACCAGTTCATTATTTTTAGAACCCGCCTTTGAGCGGTACTCATTAAAAAATTTTATGGCTTCATCAAAATTATAGTTGTATGTATACGCCATCCCCAATTCAAGTAATAATTGTTTATCGTATTCACCTTTATTGTAAACAAATTGAAGAAAAGGAATTGCTTTCGAACGGTCGACATTCACATTTAAATAACAAACGCCAATGCGTAAATTAGTTTTTATGTCGTCCTTTTTTTCTTTATAAAGCTTAAGATATTCTTCCAGGGCACGGTTATAATCCTGGTATTCAAAAAAATCATCCGCAGTTAAACCTGTGGTAGTCATTTGTGCAGACGAGTTCAAGTTCCCTGTAATAAATAGAATAATTATGGAATAATATTTTATCATTTTGAAAAAATCCTAAATCCTAAATTCTAAAATCAACAATCAAACTATCCTGCCCAACCTTCTCTGTCTAAACTGCGATATTGAATTGCTTCAGCAAGATGGCTTGTTTCTATTGAAGTTTTATCGTCCAGGTCGGCAATGGTACGCGCTACTTTTAAAATACGATCATAAGCACGCGCTGATAATCCTAATTTTTCCATTGCAGTTTTTAATAATTGATTACCCGCTTCATCTATCTTACAAATATCGCGCAATTGTTTGGAGCTCATTTGGGCATTGCAATAAACACCGTCACTGGTAGTGTATCTTTTTTCCTGAATTTCCCTTGCCTTTATAACACGTTCACGTACCCTTTCACTTTTTTCAGAAGTTCGTTCAGCCGAAAGTTCAGTATAAGATACGGGTGTTACTTCTACGTGAATATCGATCCTGTCCAATAATGGCCCTGAAATTTTATTGAGGTATTTTTGTACAACTCCCGGAGGACATACACAATCTTTTTCGGGATGGTTGTAAAATCCGCATGGACAAGGATTCATAGAGGCTACCAACATAAAACTGGCAGGATATTCTACTGAAAATTTTGCGCGGGAAACAGTAATGATCCTATCTTCCAAAGGTTGACGCATTACTTCTAAAACGGTGCGTTTAAATTCCGGTAATTCATCTAAAAATAATACGCCATTATGTGATAATGAAATTTCTCCCGGTTGAGGAACGCTTCCGCCTCCTACTAAGGCTACATCTGAAATAGTGTGATGTGGTGACCGGAACGGTCGTGTAGCTACGAGTCCTGTATTTTTCCCCATTTTACCTGCCACACTGTGAATTTTTGTTGTTTCCAATGCTTCATCCAGGTTCATAGGAGGAAGTATGGTTGGTAAACGTTTTGCAAGCATTGTTTTACCTGCTCCCGGAGGGCCTATTAAAATTACGTTATGTCCGCCTGAAGCGGCAATTTCCAATGCGCGTTTAATATTTTCCTGTCCTTTTACATCCGCAAAGTCAAATTCAACTTCACTGAGTTTTGAGAAAAATTCATCGCGTGTATTGATATTTGTTTTTTCGAGTTCAATTTTTTCATTGAAAAAGTCAATCACCTCTTTTATATTTTCAACACCATGCACTTCTATGCCGCTTACAATAGCCGCTTCTTTTGCATTTTGTTTTGGTAAAATAATTCCTTTGAACTTTTCATCCCGCGCCTGTATCGCGATAGGCAATACTCCTTTAATAGATTGTAAACCTCCATCCAGCGAAAGTTCACCCATAATCACATAATCACCAACTTTTTCAGGTTTTATTTGTTCGGACGCTGCTAATATCCCAACAGCAATTGTTAAATCATAAGCCGAGCCTTCTTTACGTATATCGGCAGGAGCCATATTGATCACAATATTTTTTCCGGGAATTTTATATCCGTTATTTTTTAAAGCAGCAGCAATACGTTGCTGGCTTTCCTTTACAGCGCTGTCAGGCAATCCTACTAAAAGAAAGTTTACTCCCGGATTAATATTTGTTTCAACAGTAACCGTAGTCGCATTTATTCCATATACTGCACTGCCGTATGTTTTTACTAACATATATTGATTGATGAATTAGGTTTGATTATTAAAAAATTTTAGGCGTATCAAAAATACAAAAAGGTTTATACCTATTAATTTTTGTTTTTATTAAATGGGTACTCGATCAGTTTCCCGATTTCAGTTTCAAAAATAATAGTAAGTACAATATCGGGTTTTTCTTTCACAATAATATCCTCACGCATTCTATATTTCCAATCATCGTGAATGAAAACAGTTTCTTTAAAATATTCCTGAAAGTACCGGATCATTAAAAGAGTAAAGGAATCACGAATGACAAGGCATTTTAACTTTTTTCCGTTATCATTCACTTTTATTATCTGATGTTCCCATGCCGGAACTGTTTTCGGGATTTCATAATTTCTTTTGGTTCCATCAACTGCATAAATTTTATTTTTTTCTGTGAGTTTAACAAATTGTTCAGGGTACTGTTTTTCAAGATTGATCATACTCACAAGGCTTCCTCCCGGCCTTTGCTCCACATTTATAATATAATCGCTGAGCGGAAATGGTTTTAGATCAGGAAAAGTTTTTGATATACGATTTATAATTTCCTGGTGGCCATAATACGCGCCAAGGTCATTCCAATGCCCATCGGTATGCTGGTATAAATTATAATTCTCATTTTTATGTTCGCTCAAAATTTTTCTAAGATCAATGATATTAATAGTCGGTTCATTATTTAATGAAATGATCTGGTCATATCTGGTTACAGTTGATACTTTAATGACCTTGTCAGGCAAATATTCAGGATATACATTCATTTTGCTGGGAACTACAGCGACATAATATTTAATGTTTTTATCCTCCGCCCATTTAGTTCTTGTCACCAGCTCCTCTTTTAGTTTAACCATTTCTTTATCGCTAAAGAGGTTAGCCCCTTTATAATTTTCGGTATTATTTTTATCATAAAACCACCCATTTTTCCCGACTACCACTAAATCAGGAACCGGAGAAACGCCAAAGAAAGAATATTCGAATTTATTGTGAAGTTTAATTGCGTTTTCTCTTAAATTGAAATTATCAGTATAATAATTATCACACTCTTTAACATACGCATCAAGCCGTGTAACATCAAAATCCGGTTTTTGGAATTTAGTTCTGTTCTCATTCCCCTTTTCTTCTTTAATTAAGTGCAAATAATTATTTAATGTGGGTAATAAGATCAGCACTGAGAAACAAGTCAATGTCGTTATTTGCAGTATTACAAAATATTGTTTCATCAGAACCTGAAATATATAAATGGGTTATATGTGCTACCGGCCAGGTACAAGAGTGTGATCAAAAACAAGGACATGCTTGTTACAAATTTTCCTGAATGAAATACCAGTTGATAGGAGTGTTCTTTATTAATTGTCCTGAAACTTTGTTCTATTAATTTTATTCCCCATCTGAATATTCCAAATGAATACAAGGTGGCAACGATCAGAATAAAAATTATTTTTGCATTTATAAATTCTGTTATACTCAACATCTGCAAATTTGTTGTTGATGGAATAAAGCTCATTCTGCTTAAGTATCCGAATGCCCCTTCCAAATTTTCAGATCTGAAAAACACCCATCCCACCATAACAATTAATAATGTATAACCTATTCTTAGTGGTTTCCACGCATGTGAAATAATTTTATCCCCGCCTATTCGTTCGATGAGTAAAAACATTCCATGAAATAATCCCCAGATAATGAAATTCCAACTTGCTCCATGCCAAAGGCCTGTACAGAAAAATACGATCAATAAGTTTATAATGGTTCTTTTTTTACCTTTTTTATTTCCACCTAAAGGGATATAAAGAAAATCTCTAAACCAGGTGGATAAGGAGATGTGCCATCTGCGCCAGAACTCCTTGACGGACTGTGCAACATAAGGGTAATTAAAATTTTCAGGAAAATTAAATCCAAAGACCTTTGCTAAACCAAGCGCCATATCTGAGTATCCAGAAAAATCAAAATAAATTTGAAATGTATAAGCAATGATACCCAACCAGGCCAAGCCGCTTGATATCTGATTTGTGGGAATATCAAATACCTGATCAACCACAGCTCCCATGGTGTTAGCGATAATAACTTTTTTTGCGAATCCGAAGATAAACCGTTGTATACCTGTAGTTGCTTTATTCAGGCTTAGTGTACGGTTGTTGAGCTGATCTGCTACATCAATATACCTTACGATGGGGCCCGCTATTAGTTGGGGAAAGAAGGAGATATAAAGAGCCAGGTCAAGTAAATTTCGCTGCGCGGAAACTCTGCCACGGTAAACATCTATAATATATGATAGTGCATGAAATGTAAAAAATGATATTCCGATAGGCAATACAATGTTTTGAATAATGATCGGCTGCGTATTTGATCCTGAAAGAAAAGAATTAATATTCTCAATAAAAAAATTAAAATATTTGAAGTACCCAAGCAAAAGCAGATTGGCTATAATAGCAATTCCTAAAAATAGTTTAGCGCTTTTTTCTTTGGCGATCAATAAACCAAAAACATAATTAAGGAGTATAGAAAAAATAAAAATAAAGGAATGTGATACGCTGCCCCATGCATAAAAAAATAGGCTGGCGATCAGTAAAATAATATTATGAAAATACTTTCGTGTAATTCCGATCAGAAAAAGAACAGCAGGTAAAAAAACAAAAATAAAGAAAGGGGAACTAAATACCATGCAAGGTAACCGCTATTACAAATTCGTTTCTACATAATGTATCAACGAATGAATGACTTTAATATGTATTTCCTGCGCCCTGTCGGCATAGGCGCTATGTGGGGCACGGATCTCTATGTCGCATAATTCGGCCATTTTACCGCCGTTTTTACCGGTTAAGCCAATTACTGTTATCCCTTTTTGTTTAGCAGTTGTAATCGCATTTATCACATTGGTTGAATTTCCGCTGGTACTGATGGCAAGCAGCACATCTCCTTTATTCCCAACTCCTTCAATGTACCGCGAAAAAATTTTATCAAAACCATAATCATTTCCAACACAGGAAATATGCGAGGGGTCCGAAATTGAAATTGCAGGCAATGCTTTTCTGTCTTCACGAAAACGCCCGCTTAATTCTTCTGCAAAATGCATGGCATCACACATGGAGCCTCCATTTCCACAGGAGATCACCTTGTGTCCGTTTTTAAATGCTTTTACCAGTGCTTTACCTGCTGCTTCAATGCGATCAATATTTTTAGGGTCAGCAATAAATTGCTGAAGCAGTGTTTGAGCTTCTTTGAAATTATGTTCTATAACCGACTTACTCATCTACAAGGAATAAAGAATTTTTGAATAACGAATATACAAATCTAATGATTAGGTTGCATAAACAAATTTAACTTTACCCCAATGTTATTGAGATCAAATTTTTGACTTAAAACTATTTGGCATAATAGTTGAAATTCGAAAAGGAAATTTATACATTTATCGGATTAAAATTTAATAAGCTTGTAAACAAAACTTTCGGATATGAAAAAAATAATTACGACTCTTACTTTATTACTGAGTATAAATGCGTTGGTTATAGCACAAACAGTTAAAAAATTTGATGAAGAAACCAACTGTTATTTAAAGTGGGCACAAAAGTTCGAAAATCGTGGAGCAGATGAGGTTGCGGACGGAGCATACAACGATGTTATTATCACATTTCGTAATGGAAGTGACGCAGAATGTTTTAATGGTAAATGTGAAGTGAAGGAAGGAAAAATTACCGGCATGTTTATTAAATTGGAGAATGGAACATATGAGCAGGTAAAGAAAAAATTGCGTTATGACTTTCCGATTACAGTTAATAATGGTATTTCGAAAACAATATTGACACTTGAAGATGAACTAATAAATGTATTGTTCATCAAAAAAATAAAACCTAAAAAAGCAGGTTTTGAAAAAGCTCCCGATCCATCGGATGATTAATGCTCTTATATGAGAAAATTATTTTTCTTCATTTTTCTTTCTTCAGTTGCCTTTCAAAGCGAAGCACAATTTCTTAATAGTATTGGTATTACAGCCGGGGTATCCGCAGGAAATCAGAAATTTTATTTTAAGGAGCCGGTAGAGATCTCAAAAAAAAAGTATGTTTTCGGTTTCAATGCAAGTCTGTTCGCGGAATTTTTGAGCCGGGATTATGTACGTTGGATAAGCGAGCTGCAATACAACCAAAAGGGTTCCATTGACAAGCAGCCTGAAGCCAATTACCCTAATAAGTTACAATACATTTGCTGGAATAATTATTTGAAAATACGTTATGAAATGTATAGCATTATTCCTTACATATTGATCGGTCCACGCCTGGAATACAATTTAACACAGCGTACAACTTCGCCCGCTATCACCAGCAATTTTCTGAAACTCCATGTAAGTGCAGCTGTTGGAGCCGGAGTTGAGCTGGTTAGCTATTCTAAATTTAAGATTTTTATCGAAGGGTTTTATAACCCGGATGTAATAATGCCTGCATATGTTCGTCCCGGAATGCATGCAAGAAATACTAATTTTGAACTGCGCATAGGTTTAAAATATGAAATTAATGATGGCAGGGAAACCTGCAACACTCCTGTTTATATCGAATAATTACCAAGTGAAAACATACCAGCTTTATTTACTTTCTTTACTAAGCGGTTTAATACTTGCCTTTTCCTGGTTTCCAAATGGTTTTGTTTTATTAATATTTGTGGGATTCGTTCCCTTATTGATAGTAGAAAGAACCGTTTTTGCCAATTCTCAAAAATATAAAACACTCACACTTTTTTTATGCAGTTACCTTGCATTTTTTACCTGGAATATCATCACCACCTGGTGGATAAAAAATGCGTCGCTGGGTGGGGCTGCAATGGCAATACTTTGTAATGCCTTATTGATGGCAATAGTGCTGGTGTTATTTCACACGGTGAAGAAACGCATCGGTGAAAAATGGGGAAGCATTATTTTTATATGTTTTTGGATCACATTTGAATTCATCCATCTGCAATGGGACATATCCTGGCCATGGCTCACAGTAGGAAATGTTTTTGCGGAAGTTCCAAATTGGGTGCAATGGTATGAGTACACAGGAGTGTTTGGAGGCAGTTTATGGGTTTTAGTAACGAATTTTTTGATTTCAAATTTCAAATTTCAGTCCCGATGGCTATCGGGATCAAATTTTCAAGAAACATTAAAAAGTAAGGTTAAAAAAATCGTCATTATTGATCTCATAATTATTTTACCTATCGTTTTTTCGTATTGTATTATAGCTTCTTCGTTTATTGGAAAAGGTACTACTTCAGTAGTGATCGTTCAACCGAACATTGATCCATATAATGAAAAATTTATTGCTTCTTATGAAGAACAACTGCATAAAATGCTGCAGCTGGCGAAACAAAAAACAGATTCAACTACCGAGTATTTAATATTTCCGGAAACAGCTTTAACAGAAGAGTTGTGGGAAAATCAGTTAACTCAAAGCAATAGTATAAAAGTCATAGAGGAATTTTTAAAACAATATCCCAAGCTTAAAATTATCATTGGAGCATCCACTGCAAAAGTCTATCAGGCAGAAGAGAAAGTGTCTTCCACAGCACGTAAATTCACACAGGAAGATGGGTATTACGATGCCTATAATACTGCACTACAGCTGGATAATAGCGGTAGAATTCAAATTTATCATAAGTCGAAACTGGTACCGGGTGTTGAAAAAATGCCTTTTCCTTTTATCTTTAAATACCTCGGAAAATTTGCAATTGACCTGGGAGGAACTACCGGTAGTTTAGGAATGCAGGATGAGCGCACTGTATTTTCATCTCCTGATAATATCATGAAAGCTGCTCCGGTGATTTGTTATGAAAGTGTGTATGGGGAATATGTTGGCGACTATATAAAGAACGGAGCGAATTTCATAGCCATTATTACCAATGATGGCTGGTGGGGTGATACACCCGGATATAAACAACATTTAAAATATGGTGCTTTGCGTGCCATTGAAACCCGTAGATGGATCGTTCGTTCGGCAAATACAGGGATCTCCTGTTTTATTCATCCCACTGGGGAGATCCGGCAACCTACCGGATGGTGGGTTCCGGCTGTAATTGAGGGAAAAATAGAATTGAATGATGAGCTTACATTTTATACCCGTTTTGGAGATTATATTGCCCGTGCAGCGCTTTATATATCTATGCTTTTAGTTGTATATTCCTTGTTGATCAGTTTTAGGGTTTTAAAGCCTTCAGAAACTGTTTAAATTTTTGTGAATTGTGTTATGGTATATTGTTCGACCCCGAAGAGGTCGTATGTTTGCAGCTTTTCATATTTCTATAAATATACGACCTCTTCGGGGTCGAACCCTGCGATTTTCATATTGAGAACTTTTAAGATAAATCTTATAAAACAACCCTTTGCAGGTATTAATTTTATTGTAAATTTGTCTTTACACTAAAACTGACCGCTATGGAAAAAGTTGTAGCAAAGAATAAAAAGGCCGACATGAGTGACACAAAATCAAAAACAACGAAATTCAGCAAAGAAACCTACATGACCTGGTATGAATCGATGCTGCTGATGCGCAAATTCGAGGAAAAAACAGGACAATTATATATCCAGCAAAAAATACGCGGTTTCTGCCATTTATACATTGGGCAGGAAGCCCTGGTAGCCGGTTCTGAATCGGTATTACGCAGGGAAGACCGTGTGATCACCGCTTATCGTGATCATGCTCATCCAATAGGACGCGGCTTACATCCAAAATACATCATGGCCGAATTAATGGCAAAAGTTACCGGTTGCTCCAAGGGCAAAGGCGGTTCTATGCACATTTTCTCCAAAGAACATAACTTTTTTGGCGGACATGGTATTGTTGGCGGACAAATTCCATTAGGTGCAGGTATCGCTTTCGCGGATAAATACAATGGAAATGATAATGTAACTCTTTGTTACATGGGTGATGGCGCAGTACGCCAGGGAGCATTGCATGAAACATTCAATATGGCCATGCTTTGGAAATTGCCTGTGATATTCATTATTGAAAATAACAATTATGCAATGGGAACTTCTGTTGAACGTACTTCCAATGTGCATGATCTATACAAATTAGGATCAGCGTATGATATGCCATCA
Organism: Bacteroidota bacterium; assembly: GCA_052389695.1. GTDB lineage: Bacteria > Bacteroidota > Bacteroidia > 2-12-FULL-35-15 > 2-12-FULL-35-15 > 2-12-FULL-35-15. The sequence goes on from JBQTHQ010000065.1 coordinate 46,378, forward strand.
TACCAAGTAGATGGAATGCAGTGTGAAACTGTTCACGAGGCAATTGAATCGGCTGTGGCGCGTGCCCGTAAAGGCGATGGCCCTACCTTATTGGAAATGAAAACCTACCGTTATAAAGGCCATTCCATGAGTGATGCACAAACCTACCGTACCAAAGATGAGGTGAAGGAATATCAGGCACAAGATCCAATTGAACGAGTGCTTGCAACCATCAAAAAAAATAAATGGGCAAGTGATGCGGATATTGAAAAAATCGAAAAAAAGGTAGAAGATATAGTAGCGGAATGTGTGAAATTCGGGGAAGACTCACCTTATCCTACAACAGATGAATTATATAAAGACGTATATACACAAAACGATTATCCGTATATTAAGGAGGATTAAGAATTAAAGATTAAAAATTAAGAATTGGGGATATTGTGAAAGAAGATAATTTGATTTTAAATGAAACATTTGATTTTTCATTAAGTGTAATAGAGTTATATAAAAATTTAGTTTTGAAAAACGAATATGTTTTATCAAAACAAATTTTACGTTCAGGACAAGTGTTGGTGCGAATGTAGAAGCAATAGGCGGGCATTCGAAAAAAGATTTTCTTGCAAAAATGATTATCGCGTATAAAGAGGCAAGAGAAACAAGATATTGGTTGCGATTGTTGGATAAAAGTCAAATGGTAGTTTTAAATTACTCAAACTATTTAAAAGAGATAGAAAGTATTATTAATATTTTAACTGCAATTATAAAAACATCTAAAGAGAATCAATAAGAATAATTTTTAATTCTTAATTCTTCATTTTTAATTTCTAGACTATGGCAGAAATAGTGCGCATGCCCAAACTAAGTGATACCATGACCGACGGTGTGGTAGCGAAATGGCATAAAAAAGTAGGCGATAAAGTAAAATCAGGTGAATTGCTAGCTGATATTGAAACAGATAAAGCTACCATGGAATTCGAATCATTTCAAAATGGAACTTTATTACATGTTGGCGTACCGGAAGGTAAAGCAGCACCTGTAGATTCCATATTGGCGATCTTAGGAAAAGAAGGGGAAGATATTTCTGCATTGCTTGCAGGTGAAGCAGATAGAAAATCGGAAGGCGGAAGTTCAGCGAAGTCGGAAATCGGAAGTTCGAAGTCGGAAGTAAAAGAGGACAAGAAAGTTGAAGTTAAAATTCCGGATACCGTTCAGATCGTTCGTATGCCTCAATTGAGTGATACCATGACTGAAGGTGTGGTAGCGAAATGGCATAAAAAAATCGGTGATAAAGTAAAATCAGGTGAGTTGCTTGCAGATATTCAAACAGACAAAGCCACCATGGAATTTGAATCGTTCCAGGATGGAATATTATTACACATCGGGGTGCAGGAAGGTAAAGCCGCACCGGTCGATAGTATTCTTGCTATTTTAGGTAAAGGAGGAGAAGATGTTTCCGCGATTATTGAAGCAGACCAAAAATCGAAAAGCGGAAGTTCGAAATCGGAAGTAAAAAAAGAAGAGAAAAAAGCCATAACAGAAAGCCAGCCAACAATAAACAACAAACAACAAACAACTAGCAATGGCTCTGAGCGAGTGAAAATTTCTCCGCTTGCAAAAAAATTAGCAGAAGATAAAGGCATAAGCATCAATTCATTGAAAGGCAGCGGTGATAATGGCCGCATTGTTAAACGCGATATTGATAATTTTAAATCGGGCGGAATACCTGCATTTGTAGGTACTGAAAGTTTTACCGAAGAATCCGTTTCACAAATGCGGAAGACCATTGCAAAACGCTTGGGTGAAAGTAAATTCTCCGCGCCGCATTTTTATTTAACAATGGAAATTGATATGGATGAAGCGATCAAAGCACGTGAAGCCATCAATAAAGTTGCGGGAATAAAAATATCTTTTAATGATCTTGTTATTAAAGCGACAGCATCCAGTATACGTCAGCATCCGAAAGTAAACTCATCCTGGTTAGGCGACAGAATACGCTACAATAATCATATTCATATTGGTGTTGCAATTGCTGTTGAAGATGGATTATTGGTGCCGGTGGTACGTTTTGCAGATGGTAAAACATTGACGCAGATTGGGACTGAAGTACGCAACTATGCTGTAAAAGCAAAAGATAAAAAACTACAACCCAGCGACTGGGAAGGAAATACATTTACCATTTCTAATTTAGGAATGTTTGGTATTGAAGAATTTACCGCCATCATCAATACTCCGGATGCTTGCATTTTAGCGGTGGGAGGTATCAAACAAACTCCTGTTGTGAAAAACGGACAAATTGTTCCGGGCAATACCATGAAAGTAACGCTCTCTTGCGACCACCGTGTGGTAGATGGTGCAACCGGTGCAGCATTCTTACAAACCCTGAAACACAATTTGGAAAACCCGGTGTTGATGTTGGGAGCGTATTCGATTTAGTACGTCATTGGATCTTGCTTTAGTGGGCGAGGCAATCTTTTTATATAAATATCCTGCCCGGATACCGAGGCAGGATGTTTTTTTAATAATACTAATAGTGAATATGATAGATATTGAAAACTATACACCAGAGAAAAAAACTATAGATTTAGTTAAGGCTAATGTAATGGGAATTTTAATTCTAATACCCATAACTTTAGTCTATGGCCTGCCATATTATTTTATTTGGCGAAGCCAAATCTCTAAACAAAATTTGAAGAATGCAATTGAAAATATAATGCACGAAAATTTGGAAACGGCGCACTATTGATTTTTATTATTGTTATAGTGGGTATAGTTCTTCACGAATTGATACATGGTATTGTTTGGTCAAGATTTACTAAGGATGGTTTTAGATCAATCAAGTTTGGAGTTTTATGGAAAATGCTGACTCCTTATTGTCATTGTAAAGAACCTTTAAAAGTAAGCCAATATATAACAGGCGTAATAATGCCAGCAATTATACTGGGAGTTGTTCCGGCAATTATTTCTATTGTAATTGGAAATATAGGGTTATTAGTATTTGGCATATTTTTTACAATGGTAGCTGTTGGCGATTTCTTAATTATTAATTTACTTAGGAAAGAAAATAAAGACAGTCTTGTTCTTGATCACCCGAGCGAAGCTGGTTTTTTTATTTATCGAAAAATGGAATAAAATTATCATAGGCTTAAAATATTATGTACTTAAATAAAACATCCATGACAAAAATCAACTGGAACACTATTAAAGAAGAGCAGGTAGCTCCGAAAATGAAACGCAAATTTATTTATGGTGAAAAAACAATGATCGCGAAGATGGAATTTGAAGATGGATTTACGGTGCCCTGGCATTCACATGAAAATGAACAGATCACTGAAGTTCAGGAAGGCACACTTCGGTTTTGGTTCGATAATGATGAGACAAAACACATAGATTTAAATCGGGGTGATTCTATTATTATCAAAGGAAACCGCCCTCACAAAGCTTTGATGATTGGAAGGGTAGTGGAAACCGATACATTTTCTCCTCCAAGAAAAGATTGGATCGATGGTACGGATGCGTATTTGAGAAAGTGTGTGAGCAAATAAATAAATAATTTTTAATTAAGGTTACAAATGGACTTAGGAATAAAAAATAAAGTTGCACTGATATTGGCATCCAGCAAAGGATTGGGGAAAGCAGTTGCCATAGAGCTGGCAAAAGAAGGCGCAAAAGTGATCATTTGTGGTACTGACGCTAAAGCGCTTGCAGCTACCGAAGTGGAAATTCAAACGATTGCTCCTGGCAATGTGAAAGCAGTTGTATGTGACATCACCGATGAAAAGCAACGCAAAAACCTGGTTGAACAAAGTGTAAAAGCATTTGGCAATATTGAAATTTTAGTCACCAATACAGGAGGCCCAGCTGCGGGTCCGTTTGAACAGTTCAACTTAGATGACTGGAAACACATTTACAATTTACTGTTTTTAAGTGCCGTGGATATTATTCAACAAGTGTTACCGGATATGAAGAAAAAATGTTTTGGCCGCATTCTCACAATTACGTCCGTTGCAGTGAAACAACCGGCTGATAATTTAATTTCATCCAATGCGGTACGGACAAGCTTGCTAGGCTTGGTAAAAAGTTTATCAAATGAAGTTGCGGAGTATGGTATCACTGTAAACAATTTGATGCCCGGCTACACCAGCACCGATCGTTTGGAGCAACTGATTGCAAAAAATCCGGAAGTAAATAAAGTAAAAGATACCATTCCCATGAAGCGCTTCGGCACACCTGCTGAATTTGCAGCAGCAGCAGCATTCCTGGTAAGTGAACGCGCCGGTTATATTACGGGCCAGTCATTAGCTGTTGATGGGGGCTGGATTAAAGGTCATTAAATTTTTAAATCCCAATTTTCCCTTGTGCCGTATATTTTATATGGCACTTACACTTTACAAAAAGAAACGCAATTTCAAAAAAACAACCGAACCTAAGGGTAAAATAAAGCGGAGTGGTAAGCAATTAATTTTCGTTATTCAGCAGCATGCTGCTTCTCATTTGCATTACGATTTTCGTTTGGAGATGGAAGGAGTTTTAAAAAGCTGGGCCGTTCCCAAAGGACCTAGTTTGAATCCTGAAATAAAACGCCTGGCCATGATGGTGGAAGATCATCCCTATGATTATAAAGATTTTGAAGGAAATATTCCTGAAGGATATGGTGCAGGGAATGTAATTGTATGGGATAATGGTACCTATCATGCCAGAAGTGCTGAAGGAAAAAATGAGACCGGAGAAAAAGCATTGCTGGCCGGTTTAAAAAAGGGCCATATCACTTTTGTATTGCAAGGAGAGAAATTAAAAGGCGAGTTTGCATTAGTAAAGATACATGGTGGAAAACAACCCAACGCCTGGTTGCTGATTAAAAAAAATGATAAATACGCTTCAAAGTCGGATGTGTTGAAAAAAAATAAATCGGTGCAGTCCGGGCGTACATTGAACCAATTGGAAAAACTTTCGAAAAAAAAACCAAAAGAAGTCCCTAAATGGAAATCAAAAAATTCTGTTAAGCCAAAACAGGAAAAGAAAGTTTTACCTGCTCCCCGTAAAAATAAAGCCCTGGAACGTGTAACACCCATGAAAGCAGAGTTGGGTGATAAAGCCTTTGACAGAGAGGATTGGATCTTTGAAATAAAACATGACGGTTATCGTGCAATTGCAAATATTGAAAATGAAAAAGTAGATCTGTACAGCCGGAATTTTCTTTCTTTTAATGAATTGTATGCACCCATTGCTAAAGAGCTCGGTAAGATAAAACATACTGTTATTTTGGATGGGGAAGTGGTGGTTGAAAACGCTCATGGTGAATCACATTTTCAATTGTTGCAGAATTATGAGAATACCCGTTCAGGAAATCTGAAATATTATGTGTTTGATCTGTTGCATCTGAATGGGTATGATACTGTTGACTTGCCCTTGATCCAACGTAAAGCGCTATTAAAAACGCTTCTTGGAAAAACGAAAATGAAAAATATTTTTTATTCGGAGCACGTAAAAAAAGATGGTATCGCTTTTTTTGAATCGGCTGTAGAAAACAATGTAGAAGGAATTATTGCCAAGGATGCAAATAGTCCATATCGTGTTGGAAAGTGCTCAAAAGAATGGCTGAAAATAAAAATTCAACATCAGCAGGAAGCTGTAATTGCAGGTATCACTGAGCCCCAAGGCAGCCGTAAACATTTTGGTTCATTGGTATTGGCTGTTTGGGAAGATAACAAATGGAAATATATAGGTAATTGCGGAACGGGTTTCAACGATAAAACGCTTATTGAACTGTATGATAAGCTTAAACCCTTGTTTACCGATGAAAAGCCATTTCAAGAAAAAATAAATTCCTACAAAAAAGCACAATGGCTAAACCCTAAACTGGTTTGTGAAATAAAATTCTCTGAATGGACCGGGGACGGACACCTGCGGCACCCGGTTTATCTGGGCTTGAGAAAGGACAAGAAAGCAAAAGAGGTGATACGTGAATTAACACCTAAGGAAATGAAAAAAGAAAGTCAAAGCCCGATAGCTATCAGGACAAAAGTCAAAAAAGGTCAAAAGTCAAAAGTCAAAAGTCAAAAGACAGAAGAGAGAAGTCAGAAGCCGGAAGAAAACAAAAAAGTTAGTGGAAAAGATTATGATCTGGAAGTTGGAAAAGTGACACTGCATCTTACCAATCAAAACAAAGTGTATTGGCCCAAAGAAGGTTTTACTAAAAAGGATTTGATTGAATATTATGATTCTGTTTCAGAATTGATATTGCCGTATTTAATAGACAGGCCACAATCCATGAATCGTTTTCCGAATGGAATTACAGGCCAAAGCTTTTATCAGAAAGATGTGGATGTGGAAAAAGTTCCGGCTTGGTTAAAAACAGAAAAGATCTATTCCGAATCCAACGCTGAATATATTGATTACCTGATTTGTAACGATAAAGCAACATTGCTCTATATGGCAAATTTGGGTTGCATTGAAATTAACCCCTGGAATTCCCGTATTCCTAAAATCCATAACCCGGATTGGGTAGTGATCGATCTGGATCCGGAAGAGATCAGTTTTAAAGAGGTAGTGAAGACTGCTTTATCCGTAAAGGAAACATTGGATGAATTGGAAATTGAATCCTATTGTAAAACTTCAGGTGCCAGTGGTTTGCATATTTATATTCCTTTAGGAGCGAAATATGATTATGATGCTGCAAAAAATTTCGCGGAACTGATCGCACATTTAGTAAATGAAAAATTGCCTGCTACTACCAGTATTATCCGAAGCCCGGCAAAACGAAAAGGAAAAGTGTATCTGGACTTTTTACAAAACCGCAGAGGGCAAACGCTTGCAGCGCCTTATGCCGTAAGGCCAAGGCCTGCAGCCCCGGTTTCAACACCTTTGTTATGGAATGAGGTGAATGATAAATTAGATCCCACCGCATTCACCATGTTGAACACATTAAAACGTTTGGATAAAGTAGGGGATCTTTGGAAGCCGGTTTTGGGGAAAGGAGAAGATATTTCTAAGGCTTTGAAAAATTTGGAAGAGTTGGTTGTTTGACCATAAAATTATCCAACACGCGTTCTCGACTCCGCTCGAACTGACAACGCTCGTAGGATTAAGATGCTTTGCGCTTGTTTGATAAACTCGCCTGTAATGCTGCCATCAGGTCATCGGTTTTAGTATGTACCACACGCATTTTACGAGGATGTACTTTTTTGCCTTTGGCCTTGTCTTTTATGATCTGTAATAATTTACTGGTGTAAGTGTCTTTATATTTGCTGATGTTAAATTTTTCTGTTAGTTGATCGATCAGCTTTACAGCCATTACCTGCTCTTTTGATTTGGCTTTTGCTTTGGATACTTCAGGGGTTTTAATGTCTTCTATGTCGCGTATTTCTTCTTCAAAACGAATACGATTTAAAACAATTACTTTTCCATAAGGTTTTAAAATTGCCAGGGCTTCTTTATTCCGCATCACAAAAGTGGTAACGCCTACCTTTCCCGATTCAGCTAAGGCATCGCGTAACAAACCATAAGCCTTTTCACCGGATTTATCAGGTTCCAAATAATAAGGCTGCTCATAATATATGCTTTCGATCTCTTTTTCTTTTACAAAATTTAAGATCTCAATGCTCTTGGTTTTTTTAGCATCCGCGTTTTCAAAATCTTCTTTCTCCAAAATCACATATTCATCATCCACTTTATATCCTTTTACAATATCATTGTATTGTACTTCTTTGCCGGTATTCTCATTCACACGCTTGAATTTTATATTGGAATGATCCTTACTATCGAGCATGTCCAGGTTTAATCGGCTATCCTGTATGGCCGAATATAACTTTACGGGAATATTGATCAGTCCGAAACTGATGGCACCTGTCCAGATTGAGCGTGGCATATTTACTGTTTATAATCAATTACGATAAAGAAAAGCAGGGAGATTTTATTAATTTTGCTTTAATGAAAAAGAATATTAAAACCATTGCCATTATAGGAGGCGGGCCTTCCGGTTGTGCTTTGGCTACATTACTGAACCGAAAAGGATTTAAAGTGGCGGTATTTTATATTTCCAAACGTCCTGAAATTATTGTCGGTGAATCACTTGTTCCGGCGATAATTCCCATGTTACGGGAATTGGGTGTGGAAGAGGAGGTGAGAATATACAGCACTTATAAACCGGGGGCATCTGTTTGGGTAAACAAAGATGAAGAAGCTACTTCCCCTTTCAGCTTTGGTGGAGGCTCTCTTCCGCCTTATGCGTATAATGTTCCACGTACCAAATTTGATAAAACGATCTTTGATCTTGCTCTGCGTGAAGGTGTTCAATTTTTTGAGCAGGCAGCTAAAATTGAGAAAACAGGCAAAGGTGATGGGTTAAAATTAAGTAATGATACAATTTCAGGGATCAATGATTTTTTTAATGGACAGCCTGATCTGATCGTAGATGCAAGCGGAAGGTCCAGAACGATCTCACGTATATTAAACATTCCAACAAAAACAGGTTACAGAAAAGATATCGCCTTGTTCTCACACATGACCGGAACAGAAAAGATAGAACCATATAATATTCACCTGCACCGTCTGGAAAAAGGTTGGGCATGGCGTATCCCTTTGCCCGATAGAATTTCGGTTGGTGTGGTGATCAATCCTGAACATTTGAAGGATTATGGATCAACAAAAGAAGAGCGGTATGACAATTATCTTAAGAGTGAATCTACATTACAGAAATTTGTAAGTATGGGAAAACGGGAAACGGGTGTGGTGCAGTATGATAATTATCAATTGATCTCCCAGCAAATGTATGGCAGCAATTGGGTGCTTACGGGTGATGCTGGAGGATTTCTGGACCCGATATTTTCATCAGGACTTTTTCTTGCCATCAAAGGCGCTTTTCGCTTGGCACGTGTTATTGATGATGGAAGGAATCCTGATTATGCACTTTATCAGAAAGAGCAAATGCGTGAATTGGTTGTTTGGCAAAAACTGATAGATACCTGGTACAGTGGAAGGCTATTCACGTTGTTCAAGGTGGGACAGGATAGGATGGATACTGCTTTGGGAAGGTTTCTTGGCCCACATATACAAAAACACTTGACTCGTATTTTCTCCGGGGAAGCTGTATATGTTGCATATAGTCGGAGGTTCCTGAATTTCATTACCGGGTCCATGATCGGCCTGATGAAAATTGGCAGGCTGCATAACAGAAATGTAAAGGATCTGGAGATCAAATAATAAGCAGGAAAAATATAATGATTGTATTTTGTTATACCATTAGCTATTAAATTGTACTAATCATTTATTGTAATGCCGATGCAGCAGTTGTTAGGCTGATGAAATCAGACTACCTGCCTGCCGGCAAGGCAGGTTACAAATGTGCTATCGGTATTAGATATATTTTCTGTTTAGATGTTGTTTAACTATTGTACAGGAATTGTTTAAAATTCAATTACAATCAATTAAAATACTAGATCTGGTTATTTTTTTTGCCTTTGTAAGCACCTGAAAAGTAAAGAATAAAGCGGAGTCCCATCATAGATTGTTCCTGGTTCATGTCGGCAAACAAACTGACGCCTATGCCTACATCATACGTTATTTTTACAACTACCTCTCCCTGGAGGTATATTCCCGGTTCACTGAAAGGTTGTATATATACAGAATCTATTTTTTTTCTACCGGACGAATAGGAGAGCCCCACAAATCCTGCTGCATGGATGGCTCTATCTTCAAATCGTTTTCCGTAACCTAAATGGAGCTGATAGTTGTTATAAAAGCCAAATTTTACTCCGGTGATATTTGTTCCCGCCTGAAAATAATGCTGTTTTATATGAAAGTTAAAATCAAGCCCTCCGGTAAAACCCAAAGGCCTATCATAAGTTAAATTTTGCTGCCAGCCTCCTCCTACAGTTAACCAGTTATTAAAGTATTTGAATTTTTTATTGTCGATCACAAAAATACTGTCGAGAGGGAAGTATTTTTTCTTAGATGCGCCATCCGCTTTTTTTTCATCAACAATTTTATACCGTTTGCCATTGATGAGTGTATCTGTTTGTGCAAATGCAATAAAACTTATTATGATAAAAAATAATATGGAAAAATATTGTTTCAATTTTTAGAAAAGATTTTAATGTTCCCCTCTCCTTCAGGAGAGGGGTTAGCGGTGAGGTCTTATTTCATGGATCCGCACATATCCTCCGGTTTTACCCATTGGTCAAACTGTTCGTTGGTCAATAAGCCAAGCTCCAATGCTGCTTCACGCAATGTTTTATCTTCCTTGTGCGCTTTCTTCGCGATTTTAGCGGCATTTTCATAACCAATATGTGTATTCAATGCTGTTACCAGCATCAATGAATTTTCCATGTGTCGTTTAATGATAGCATGATTAGGTTCAATACCTTCGGCACATTTATCATTGAATGAAACGCAGGCATCTCCTATTAAACGTGCCGATTGCAATACATTGGCCGCGATCACCGGTTTAAAAACATTTAATTCAAAATGTCCGTTTGATCCACCGATTGAAACGGCCACATCATTCCCCATTACCTGCGCGCAAACCATTGTCAATGCTTCGGGTTGTGTAGGATTAACTTTTCCGGGCATAATGGATGAACCGGGTTCATTATCAGGAATGATCAATTCACCAATTCCACTGCGTGGCCCTGAACTTAAAATGCGGATATCATTTGCAATTTTCATTAATGCAACTGCTGAACGTTTTAAGGCACCTGATAATTCCACCATTGCATCATGTGCTGCCAGGGCTTCAAATTTATTTGGAGCAGTAACAAATGGCAAACCTGTAAGTTCTGCAATTTTTTGAGCAACCAGTACATCGTATCCTTTAGGAGTGTTTAATCCGGTACCCACTGCTGTTCCGCCCAAAGCCAATTCACGAACCATTTCCAACGCATTTTTTATTGCGCGGATGCTGTTGGTGATCTGTTGAGCGTAACCTGAAAATTCCTGTCCTAAAGTTAAAGGAGTAGCATCCATAAAATGGGTCCGGCCTGTTTTTACAATATTTTTATAAACTTCTGATTTTTTTTGCAGAGTATTTCTTAATTTTTCCATTCCCGGAATGGTAATGTCCACTACCTGTTTGTAAGCCGCAATATGCATAGCAGTGGGGAAGGTATCATTGGATGATTGTGATTTGTTAACATCATCATTCGGATGGATAAATACTTTTCCTTCACCCAGTTTATTTCCCTGTAATACATGTGCACGGTTAGAAACCACTTCATTCACATTCATGTTGGATTGTGTACCCGAGCCGGTTTGCCAGATCACCAAAGGGAATTCAGTATCCAGTTTTCCCGCAATGATCTCATCACAGGTTTTAGCGATCAGGTCTTTTTTATCTGCAGTCAATGCACCTAATTCATAATTTGCCAATGCCGCCGCTTTTTTTAAATAA
>JBQTHQ010000066.1:0-41636 GCA_052389695.1 Bacteroidota bacterium
CGAAGAAACAGATAATGTAAAGGTGATCGGTAAAGGTTCTGTTATGGTAAAATAGGCAGTATCCCTGCAGTTGGCAGAATCACTCACAATGACCGTATAGGTAGCTGCTGATAATGTACTGGAGCTGCTATTGTTTGTCACATTTGGATTCCAGGTATAAGTATAAGGCAATGTGCCGCTACTTACTGTAACTGTTGCACTTCCATTGGTAAGGCCGTTACATGTAATATTGCTTTGAGATGAAACACCCGCTGTTGGACCGGGAGATCCTGCCACCTTTATGGTTGTTGCTTTGGTACAACCATTATTATCGGTAACAGTTACACTATAAGTTCCTGCGGTTAAACCGGTCAGGCTATTGCCGGTAGTGGCGCCGGTGCTCCAGTTATATGTATAGCCCGGTGTACCACCTGTTGCCGTTATACTTACTGTTCCGTTACTGTTTCCACAAGCCGCATTGGTAGAGTCGGAAACAACAGATATAGAAGAAGAAGGTTCAGTAATGGTAACTAATTGCTGTTGAGAACAATTGTTCGCATCATTGATAACTACGGTATAGGTTCCTGCGGTTAAACCACCGGCCGAGCCGGTTGTACTGGTTACACCATTGTTCCAGGTGTAAGTCAATACACCCGTACCACCTGTTGCAGTAATAGTAACATTACCTGTTGCAGCTCCTCTGCAATTTACATTGCCCTGAGTGCTAATACCTACAGTAGGTCCGGCAGAGTTGCCTACGGAAGCTGTTGCAGTATTTGTACAGCCATTTGCATCTGTAACTAATACAGTATATGTTCCGGCAGTTAAGTTAATTATTGTTGCATCAGTTCCTCCCGTTGACCAGGTGTAAATATAATTGGTTGTTCCACCGCTTGCTGTTACTGTTACACTGCCGTTACTTCCTCCGCAAGCTGCGTTAACGCCGCCGGCAATAGCTGTTAAAGCAGCAGCAGGCTGGGTAATGGTAACAGTCTGTTGATTGGTGCAACCATTATTATCGGTGATGATGACACTATAAGTTCCAACAGTTAAACCGCTAACTGAATTACTTGTTGTAACCCCTGTGCTCCATGCATAGGTATAGCCGGGTGTTCCGTTGGTACCTGTAACTGTAGCACTTCCGGTAGCAGCGCCTGTACAGCCTATATTACTTGAAGTTATTATGCCACCAAGCGCAGCTGCAGGTTGAGTGATATTTACTGTTTGTCCCTGTGCACAACCATTGACATCAGTAACGGTTACAATATAAGTTCCTGCTGTTAATCCGCTTGCTGTTCCGGTTGTGCTGGTCACCCCATTGTTCCAGCTGTATGTTAATGGTGCTGTTCCGCCGGTTGCTGTTACTGTTGCGCTCCCTGTAGCATTTCCTGTACAGCTCACATTGGTGACCGCACCCGATATGCCAACTGTTGGTCCGCCGGCATTGTTTACACTTACTGAAGTAACTCCTGTACATCCATTGGCATCGGTTACCGTTACATTATAACTTCCCGAACTTAATCCTGTTGCCATGGCAGATGTTTGAACAGGAGCTGTGCTCCATGAATAGATATAAGCACCTGTTCCTCCTGATGCTGTTACACTGGCGGTTCCATTACTGCCTCCACAGATAGCATTGGTTGCAGATGCATTAGCTGATATTGCTGAGACGGGTTGGGTAATTGTTACTGTTTGAATCCTTGTGCAACCATTATTATCTGTGATGGTTACACTGTAAGTTCCTGCTGTTAATCCGCTGACGGAATTACTAGTCGTTACACCGGTACTCCAATTATAGGTATAAGAAGGTGTTCCACCGCTGGCAGTAACTGTAGCAGTTCCGGTAGCGCTTCCTGTGCAGTTCACATTTGCTTGGCCGGCAATACCTGAGTTGACCGCAGATGCAGGTTGTGTGATAGCAACTGTTTGTTGTGCTGTACAGCCATTGGCATCGGTTACCGTTACTATATAAGATCCTGAAGTTAAACCACTGGCTGTTCCTGTGGTACTTGTTACACCATTGTTCCAGCTATAGGTTAATGTTCCGGTGCCGCCTGTTGCTGTTACTGTTGCACTGCCTGTCGCGCTTCCCGTACAACCCACATTTGTCACAGGGCCTGATATACCTATTGTTGGTGCACCTGCATTGGCTACATTTACTGAAGTGATCCCGGTACACCCGTTTGCATCTGTTACCGTTACACTGTATGTTCCTGCTGACAAGCCTGTTATTGATGAACTGGTGGTAACTCCATTGCTCCAGCTATAGGTAAAGCCGGGAGTTCCGCCACCGGCGGTCACACTGGCTGATCCGTTATTGATAGTACATCCTACAGGTACGCTGCTTGTTGATAAGCTAATTGTAGAAGGCTGGCTGATCACCACATTATTTAAAGAGGCTGTACACCCTGTTATATCTGTAACTACAACAGTATATGTTCCTGCTGATAACCCTGTAATGCTTTGCGTGGTTTTAACAGGACTTGTATTCCAGGAATAGGTATAACCGGGATTTCCACCTGAAGGATTAACTGTGACAGATCCATTATTTCCACCATTACAACCTGTTACATTGGACGGAAAATAAGCCAGGCTTAATGGAGAAGGAAGAGCAACGTTTACCGAATTTCGTCCGGTACATCCTCTGGAATCAGTTACTGTTATAGTATATGTTCCGGCCGAAAGCCCTGTTATACTTTGGGTAGTTTGTCCATTACTCCAGAAATAAGTGAATCCGGCTGTACCTCCGCTTACGTCCACATGTGCGGAACCTGTTTGCACACCTGCACAACTGATAGTGCTGGTGTTTTTTGGTTCAGGCAACAATTGCGGAGGTTCGTTAATAGTTACCTGAACAGTATCGGTACACCCTGCTCCGTCAACTACTGTTCCTACGTAGCTTCCCCCTTGTAAACCGGTAACGCTGGCAGTTGATTGAACAGGCGCTGTATTCCAGTAATAGGTATAAGCGCCTGTACCGTTTGTTGCCGTCATTGATGCTGTTCCTCCTGTAGTTCCTCCACAATTCGGATTGGTATGTGATGACGCTAATGCCAGAGAATTATTATTAATATTTACAGCCGCTGTTCCTTTGCAGTTGCCGGCATCTGTTGCAGTAACAGTATATGTTCCTGCTGTTAGGGCGGTAATGGCAGCTGTTGTTTGACCATTGCCCCATAAATATGTATACGTTCCTGATCCTCCTGAAGCGGTTGCAGCAGCAGTACCATTATCTCCATTACATGTTGCATGGGTTCTGCTTGTGTTTACTGTAAGAGTTATAGGCGGATTAACAGTTATGGTAGTTGTAACGGAACAGCCGTTATCTCCTACATTTACAGTATACACTCCTGCTGACAAACCGGTAGCAGTTGCATTGGTTTGTCCATTACTCCATAAATAAGTATACGGGCCTGTTCCTCCTGATGCAGTAACTGAAGCTGTTCCATTAGACGCTGAGCAGGAAGTTGGAGAAGTGAACCCTGTTGTTACAGTCATGGCGGAAGTAGAATTAATGATAACGCTTCCGGTTCGTTGACAACCGGTCCCGTCTGTAACGGTTACAGTATAGGTTCCCGCTGTTAGTCCATTGGCAGTGGCAGCATTTCCTCCGCTTGGCACCCATGAGTATGTATAAGGCCCTGTTCCCCCTGAAGGAGTTACGGTAGCTGATCCGGGTGTTGCAGCACTACCCAGCCATAAGTAATAATCAAATGCAACCGTACCATTTGCATATTTAATCGCCCTAGCAGTTTTTGGACATGTAGCCAGAGGATCTCCTGTAATAGTAAGATGAGGCGGTGAGGTAGGAGCCGGTACAGTTACTCCGTTAATTTGAACAGTGATTGAAGTAGGTGTCGTTCCCGATGGAGTGCCCACATTATTGGTGCCAGTGATACCAGAACCGCAAGAGCTTGAAGCACTTCCTCCGTTACCATAATTACCCATGAACACCGTACCGGAACAAGGCACAGTGTCAAGAATATGTGCACAACCGGTTGCTCCTGAAGAACCGCAAGTTGCGTCCGTTTTGGACATTCCCAAGGTCATTGTACAGGGCGGACAAGGAGTAACGTTTACTACGAAATTGTTTAATGTGTCATTGCAGGAAGGGTTAATACCGGAAAATGCTATCAATGTAACGGTATATGTACCTACACCGGGATATATATAAGTTGGATCTTTAACTCTGGAGGTATCGCTAAGAGTCCCGGTATCGCCAAAGTTCCAGAAAAAATTATTTGTTCCCGTACTGTTATTGGTAAATGTAACAGTATAATTCGTACAGTTGGTGACAGCATAGGTGGATGCAGCCACTATATCAGGCTGGCAATTGATTACATTGAACTGAAAGTCGCGTTTGGTGGTACTTATTAAAACACCATTCCTGTATTCATCTGCACAAACACCAACAACAAATTGCCCCAGTGTGGTAGGGGTTCCTGTCATTAAACCCGTATTGGGGTCAATAGTCAGTGTATTTCCTCCCAAAGGATTGGTAGCACTATAAGGCGCCTTCCATATAATGGGACTATATGGCGGTGCACTGGGAGGATTGGGCTGAGCATTATTTGCTGTTCCACCATCAAATGGACTGCAAAGGCTATAAACGATCACATCCCCTTCTGCATCAGTAGCAGAATGATCGAAAAGAATCTGGTTATTTGCGCAAACAAATATCGGCGGCCAGTTGGTAAATACCGGGTTGCTGTTGCAGGCAACGGCCTGATCAGGGATGCGTGCATAATAAGTAGCTCCCTGATTTCCCGGATTAATAATATTATCTACTGTCGGATTACGGCAACAACGTTGATAGGCTAATTGATAACCCCCAACACGCGGAGGCAATGTAACGGTTCCAACATACTCAGCGACTTCCACACAAATATTTGTAGGCGTTTTCACGCACACATTTGCCTGAGCAACAGTGGGAGGTAAAACAGTGGATCCCGGAAAATTAAGATATACGGTTGTTATTAAAACATTATTTACGTCAAAGATCCCAACCGCTGCAGGATTATCAAATGGAGGAACGCCTGTATAACAATCTCTGTATACCCTGAGTTTTATTTGATATTGATTTCCTCCAAGACACCTGTAATTTAATTCGCCTCCCACAATGTGCGTAGAATAACTATAAGAGGGAATTAAAAACAGAACAACTGTTAAGAACAGGAATAATTTTTTTAATTTTTTAGCGTCAAAAATTACTGAGCAAGTAGTTTTTTTCATTTTTAAAAAATTATATATTATTTGCTAAGTTCTTAAAAAAAAATATCAAAAGCAATTAAAGTTGATTCACGCAGCATTCTTAATGAATCACATTTAATATATGTGTGTTGTGATCAGTGTATTTGTTGTGATTTTATTGGGTAGATTTTTATAATAAAAGATCTTACTATTGTTGGAAAAAGTTAAGAATGTATAATATAATACCGATAGCACATTTGTAGTCTGATTTCATCAGGTTCTAAACTGCTGCATCGGCATTATATACCAAGATAGAATTACAGCGATCTTAATAGAAAATTTTTCTCATCACGTTGTTCACCCCATTGGATATCTTAAAAAGATATATTCCATTTTTCAATTCAGCAACATCCATATTAAGCATCTGATGTTGATCCTGGTTGAAACCAATTTTTTCAGATAAAACAATCTTTCCCAGTACATCCGTTATCTCAATAGACAAAGCGTTGTTTCCTGATGAGCTTACCTGATATTGAACCTGCTGTTTATTCTGATCAGCGAAAAAATAAAGCAATTTTAATTCGTCTTTTATAGTTGTATTTACTGAAACCAATTTACTGTAAACAAATTTTCCATCATAATCCGTTTGTGTTAAACGATAATAAGATGTTCCATCAATGGGGTTATCATCAACAGTATTGTAATAAAGTGGAGAAACGCTATTGCCTGCACCATCTAGCTTTCCAACAAATTCATAATTGATGCCATCAACAGTACGTTCAATAGTAAAAAAATCATTGTTCGTTTCAGTTGCTGTTGCCCAGTATATTTTAACAAGGTCGCCGTTTTTATTTGCATCAAAGGATAATAATTCGATTGGAAGTACCGCGTTGCAGCTGGAGCAGGTGGCACCACTACAGTGGGTTCCATTATCAGTTCCTGAGAAATCATCCCAGCCGCCAGCAGGCGCACCAGCATCACACATATCCAAATTGCCCGTACCTCCAAAAATGGCTCTCCCATAGGATATACCACCAACACAAAATCTTCCTCTGGTACCGGCACCTGTTGGTCCATTGACCGTAATTGAAGTAGAGCCAATATTCGCATTCCTTGTCACAGCAACACATCCGGAGTTATAATGAGGTCCGCCCTGAATCATTTCAAAATCCTGGCCTGTTGTAATTGTTCCGGAATTGGTGAACGGCCCTTGTGTGATACTGTAATTGGTGCCAACAGTAATGGTTCCTGAATTATCAAACGGCCCCTGGCTAATGATATAAGTAGTTCCGGTTGTCATGGCTCCATCGTTATCAATCAAGGTTACTTGTGAGGCATCAAATGATGTTGTGAGCGTTATTGTACCAGCCGTACTATTGGTTAGAGTGGAGTTTGTGCTCATCAACCAATTATTTGCATCCACTGTAAGGCTATTAGCGAAAGTGGTTCCTCCAATTCCCATATCTATTCTGTCAGCTACATTTAAATCCCCTGCATTGGTAAATGTATTGGATCCTGATGAAATAATAAGATCTTTTCCCACTCCATTAATGTTAATGGTACCGGTAGCCGTATTGGTATGAGATCCGCTACCCAACGTATAAGTTCCATTAGTGATCGTTAGTGTGCCCGAATTGGATAAGGATGTTCCATCGATAGTAAAATCACCGGCTGAAACAAGAAATGTTCCTGAATTAGTAACGGTTCCTGCGTCAACATTAACCATGCCTGCTGTAACCGTTAAGGATCCCGAATTTGTTAAACTTCCCGCACCCATATCAAAACCGTCACTGTTAATACTAAATGTTCCTGCATTGGTAAAAGTTCCGGTGCTTTTAATTACTCCTCCGGCTGAAAGCGTTACCGTTCCGGTGCTGTTATTGGTAAATGTGGAAACAGGTGTTCCCTGCATTAGCAAACCTGTAATTCCATCAGACAGTGTAAGCGTAGCTCCCGCTCTATTCGTAAATGTAGATGCTGATACATCTTCATCCAAGATCAATTTAGTGAAGGTAACGGTTTTGGAATTTTTAAATATTCCACCTTTCATAGTAATGGTCCGGGCAGCCATACTCACAGTTCCTTTATTATCTACTATTCCACAACCAATTTCATCCAGGTTATTAAAGGTTAAACAACTCTGGAACCGTCCGCTAAATGTTCCTCCTGTTGTGGAAGCAGTTGCGCTGTCAACACACAGTATTCCTCCATTGATCTGTACGGTTCCGGTATACGTATCACCGAATTTTATACAAACAATCTCTCCCGCAACAACGGTCTCAGCTCCGGCACCGGAAATATAACGTGTACAGCTACCACAAGGGCCGCTATTAACGGTCAATGTAACAACATTGGTAATATTTACGCAACCGCTCGCATTAGTAACGGCAGCTTTATATCTGTAGGTTCCACTGGCTTTTGCCGCTGTGGTATAAGGGTCTGTAGTGGCTCCGCTAATTATCTGATAAGTTGTGCCGCCATCAGTCGACTCCAACCATTGGTAAGTGCAAGCGGCAGATTCACCTGCTATACTTAAAGTGGCGGTGGCGCCATGCGCTATTGGAGAAGCTACCGAAGCTGTTCCGGCAGTTGGCAGAGCAGCACAGTTGCTTACACTGGGTTTAATTGGAAGAGCAACTATTGCCCAGTTATCTGAAGATTGGGTCCAAGACATGGATACTGTACCGATGGCTCCTGGCTCAGTGGAAGTGGCGCCTGAAGCATACCCCCCTGCCGGTGAAATATTCCATCGCGAGGTTTGGCCAGCACCTACTGTTACGGCATTGTCGTCCGTAGAAACTGCGTCAACAACCATCTCAGTTGCCGTGGCACAAACAACATCAACAGTAGCAGTGGCAGTATTACCTGCAGCTTTAGCAACAGTTCCTATGGGAGTTGTTTGGTTCACATTTTTAAATGAAATGGCACCACAAACAACGTTATCATCCCCGCTAAGTGTTACTATAACATTATAAGTACCTATTGGAGCATTTAACAAATACCAAATTTCAGAAACCGTGGATTCTCCGGAAGTCTGCGCATCTGCCTTTGTTAAAGCAGTTCCATTGTAAGTAATCGAAGAAACAGAGGGCCCATCCGTTGTAACTGCAACGACTAAAAACCTGTTACTTACGTTTCCAACCGTATGACTCCATGTTACAGGGGAAACGGTCGATTCTTGCGTTGTAACCGCATCTACTGCCACTTGGGCATCAATCTTTTGTGAAAAAAGAGCCCCAATCAGCGCAATTGAGAAGCGTAATAAAAAAGGATTAAGAATAGTTGTGTTTTTCATGTCGGTAATATAATAGTATTCTTTTATTATCTAGACGCTTCTAAGCGTGAAGAAGTTGCATTATATTTTAATGATTAATTGTCATTTCAATGATATGATAGTATACGATAATCCCTAAACATAGTTCCTTTTTGGGTAGCGTAAATTTATTGCATTTTTAATAATAAAACAATTAAACATAAACAAAAACATCTTGTAATATTGGAAGTTGACTTGAGTAATTTTGAATAAATAAATCCATTTGCTTACATTTGGAAGAATGAATTTTCATTTCCCTTTAGATTGCATAGTTAGTTAGTATACAGATGAAAACCTCTGATGATCTATTTCAATTAATAAAATCCCTTCACAAAACTGAAAAAGGGTATTTCAAA
This sequence comes from Bacteroidota bacterium, assembly GCA_052389695.1. Lineage (GTDB taxonomy): Bacteria > Bacteroidota > Bacteroidia > 2-12-FULL-35-15 > 2-12-FULL-35-15 > 2-12-FULL-35-15. The sequence goes on from JBQTHQ010000066.1 coordinate 8,839, forward strand.
AAATATGCTTCCACACATATTATTGGAAAAAAGAACAATTACATGAAATTGTTTGAAGCGATCGATAAACAAAAAGTGTACAATGAAGCGGCGATCAAAAAAATGTTTGCCAAAGAAACATTCATAAAACATCTTCCTTCCGAGAAAAATTACCTGACAGATCTGATCCTCAGGAGTTTAACCAGTTATTCCACTAAAGTTTCTGTTGAATTTAAAATAAAAGAATTGTTGCTTCAAACAGAAGTGTTGTTTAAAAAATCATTGTATAAACAATGCAAAAAGCTTTTAGCCAAAGCAAAAGAACTGGCTTATGAGTATGAAAATAATGTTCTTCTATTAAATATTTTGGAATGGGAAAAAAGGATTATGTCTTCGGAACTATATATTTTAAAGACAGAAGAAATTATTGAGGATGTATACCGTGAAGAACAATTAATTCTTGAAAAAGTACAAAACACCAATGAATACTGGAAGCTTGCAGCCAGAACCTATCGTTTGTATTCCACTAGCGGCTCTGCAAGAAATGAAGAAGAAGTAAAAGCCTTTGCGAATTTAATGGCAAAAAAACATCCCTGGAATGAACGTCAGAAACTGCCTTACCTGGCCAAAGTATTTCGCTACAATGCTTACGGCTTTCATTTTTTCTCCATAAATGATTACAAAAGAAGTTACGAGTATATTCAGAAAGAATTATCATTATGGGAAAATAATCCATTACAAATTAAGGAGCACATTACCTTTTATACACTGGCTCTAAACAATATGGTGCTCACCTGTGGCCGTTTAAAAAAATACAAGGAACGGCTCGCAAATATTGAAAAACTCAGAATGATCCCTCAACAATGGACCAGAATGGCCTATGAGGATATGGGTTCCAAAATATTTTTACGGTTATGTGTGTTTGAAACGGATACGTATATAAAAACAGGAGAATGTGAGAAAGGGATAGCATTAGTGCCTAAAATAGAAGAAAGGTTAAAGGAGCTGGGCGATAAGCTTATTCAAAAGCGAATGCTATTGACGGTGTATTTTAATATTTCATATCTCTATTTTATTGCCGGTGATTATTCAAAAGCGCTTCATTGGCAGAATAAAATTTTAAATCATCCTTATATAGACATAGGGCTTGATATTATTTGCTTTTCAAAAATTCTAAATCTATTGATCCATTTTGAAATGAACAATGTTCTATTGCTGGAATATGTCGTTAAATCCACGTATCGCTTTCTTTACAAGCAAAACCGTTTGTATAAAGCGGAAGCTTCTGTTTTGAATTTTATCAGGAAAAAACTTCCTACTATGAATACGCCCACAAAACGTGTTGAAAGTCTTAGGGAATTAAGAGAGGAGCTGATTGAAAATTCCAAAGACCCTAATCAAAGCGGCTTATTGGTGTATTTCGATTTTGCAGAATGGTTGCAAAGTAAGATCGAGAATCGTCCTTTTGTAGAGCTGCTTCGTGAAAAAGCAAAGGCGAATGAAATGGTGAGTTTGTAAGCGGTAATTATTTAATATTATTATAAACATCCATTATTTTTTCTTTCTGCGCCTTATCACTTTCCAATTGTTTGCCTAGTTCAATTACATCAGAATTTTTCTCTTTTAATTTTTGGGTAATTGAATTGATCCTGCTATCATACATTGTTGCCAGGTCATGAATTGATTTTTTTGCATAATAGGATATCCATTTACTTAAACCTTCATCCTTTGCAATGGTTGATAATACTTCAACTCCTGAATTTATTGTCGCATCATTTTTTGCTTTTAACAAAAATGAGGCGTACTCGTTTATAAAACTGATTTTGGAAAAGCCCAGGAATTTTTTTTCTCCCTTAATAAAAAAATCATTATTTTCATCAGAACCATAGGTTGAGTACAGCCCGGCAATTGCTGATAAAACATCATTATTTTTTTCATTCTCATATTTTTTCGCAAGCTGCAAACCTTCCTGTGGGTTTGATTTTGTAATAGCCATTAAGGCGGATCCCAATACGCTATAGGCTTTATCATTCAAGGCAGTTGTATATAATTTTTGCAGATCGTCATCTTTAAAATTTGCCGACAAATAATCAATTGCAGTAGAACGCACAGATGATCTCTCATCTTTTTCTGCTAATGCTATTAATTTATTTTTTATTTGTTTTTCAAATCCGGGATGAACTTCTTTTAAAATACTGATCACATCAGCGCGGATACCCCAAAATTTATCACTTAATGCCGAGATAAGAATTTGTGTAGAAATAGAATCTTTTGCTTGTTTCGCCAAGCCTGTTAACGCTTCGTAACGGTCAAGATACAATGGAGCATTGGTGTATTGAAAAGCCCACTCCTTAATGGATTTCTCTTCCTCTTTCGTACAAAGTAACATTTTTTCAGCATCCACATTTACCAGATCAGGTTGTTGTAATGCATCAAATTCAAAAGTTTCATTCGTTTTTGTTACCACGATCTTTTTACGTTCCACTTTACCATTTGAATACAGGTCGACACTCATCGGCAATTTAAACAATACTGTTTTTGTGAGGTACTGAACCTGTTGAATTTGTATTTTTTGTTTTTTATTATCCGGATCATAAGCTGTAGAAATAAGTAAATCCGGGTGCCCGGAAGATAAGAACCATTGGTTAAAGAACCAGTTCAAATCCTCTCCTGTTACTTTTTCAAAAGCCAGGCGCAGATCGTGGATCTCTACAGAATTAAATTTATTTGTTTCGAGATATAACTTTAAGGAAGCAAAAAATGCATCGTCACCAACATACTTGCGAAGCATGTGCAATACTTGTCCGCCTTTATTATAACTATGCGCATCAAACATATCATCTTTATTCTCGTACTGAAAACGGATCAAATTTTTTTGTTTGTGTTCTGCTTCCGTCAAATACCCATCTCGTGACTCTGCGCTATGTGCATCAGCGGCATCAAGGCCATATTTAAACTCTTCCCATAAATATTCCCCATAGGTTGCAAATGATTCATTCAATGGTAAATTGCTCCACGATTCGCAGGTTACCAGGTCGCCAAACCATTGGTGGAACAATTCATGTGAGATCACATCTTCATTTGTCCTGTCCAATAATTCTCTGTCCGTACGTTGCATAAAATCTCCATGCAAGGTAGCTGTGGTATTTTCCATCGCTCCTGAAACATAATCGCGTGCCACTATTTGTGAATATTTTATCCAGGGATATGGGACACCTAATTTGTTGGAAAAAAATTCTATCATGGCAGGAGTATTACCAAATATGGCTTTTGCATGCGGTTCGTATTCTTTCTCCACATAATAATTCACTTCCATGTCCTTCCATTTATCTTTTACCATCGCAAATTCTCCAATTGCCATCATTGTCAGATAAGGAGCATGTGGTTGCTCCATTTTCCAGTAATCGGTGCGGGTGCTGTCACCGTTATCGGTTGAAAAAACCAGTTCCCCGTTCGACAGGGTAACAAATTTTTTACTGACAGTAATATAAATTTCCTGAGTCATCCGTTCATTCGGACGATCAATGGTGGGGAACCATACAGAACTCGATTGGGTCTCCCCTTGTGTCCAGATCTGTTGTGGTTTATCTTTTTCTTTCCCTTCAGGATTAATAAAATACAGACCCTTATCATCTGTGATCGCGGCACTTCCACCGCCTTTTTTTAGTTCATTGGGTTTGGCGATATAATCAATGAACAAAGTATATTGCTCTGTATTTTTATATTCTTTATCAAGTTTAATAGTGATAATATCGTTCTCATACGTATACTCCAGAGGAGCTTTTGTTGCTGTGGTAATTAAAGCAACTTCCTTTAACTCCATTCCCCTTGCATCCAATATTAATGTAGATGTTGGATAAAAATATGGCCTTACAGTAATGGTGGCTTTGCCATAAAGATATTGTTTTGTCCAATCAAAACTTACATCCAGCTTGGTATGAAGAATATCATTTATACGACTGGCAGTGGCTTGGTATTGGTCAATCTCGGGTGTTTTACCCAATGCCTCAATGGTATCTAAATTAACAACCACAGGCACGTCTTTATTCCCTGATTGTTTAAAGAGGTTACAGGATCCGAATAATAATGTGAATAGAAATACGAATACCTGTTTTTTGAAAATCATTGTCTACTTTTAGAAGTTCAAAGGTTGTGAAAAATATCTTCCTAAAAAAATGATTTTTAAATTACTTTTGTAAACGACCTCACCTAAATCCTCTCCAAAGGAGAGGACTTAAAATGATTCGAGAAAAACAAAAAAATGAAAAACATCGCCATTTTTGCTTCGGGTGAGGGTACTAATGCTCAAAGGATCATTGATTATTTTAAATCCTCGGACAAAATAAAAGTTTCCATGATCATATCAAATAAACCAATGGCAAATGTATTGCACAGGGCAAAAAATTCAGGAATACCAACTCTTGTGATCGATCGTAATTCCTTTTATGAAACCAATAAAACCATTGAACAGTTAAAAGAGAAAAATATTGATTTAATAGTGCTTGCAGGATTTTTATGGATGATCCCTGTAAATTTGATAAATACATTTCCTGATAAGATCATAAATATCCATCCTGCACTGCTTCCAAAATATGGAGGAAAGGGAATGTACGGAGCCAATGTTCATGCAGCGGTAATTAAGGCGAAAGATAAAAAAAGCGGGATATCCATTCATTATGTGAATGAACAATATGATGAAGGAAAAATAATTTCACAACATACATGCCTTATTGCTGAAAATGAAACAACAGAATCACTGGCAAAAAAAATTCATGAACTGGAATATATCCATTTACCAAAAGCTATTGAACAATTGTTGAGTTAATTTAAAAATTGTTTACGTTTATATTATAAAACTATTTATCGCTTTCTGTATCTTTGTGTTATTCAAGATGGAAAAGTTAGGCTATATACAAATTAAAATAGAAGGTAAGAAAGGCAATAAAGATCTTAATCCCGATAATTACGACATCAGGGAAATTATTACTCTGCTTGAAAATGCAGAGAATCTTCTTTTTCCTAATGACAAAAAAGACCGACCTAATATCAGTTACGCAATTGAGGAAGGATCTGTAAAACATATAATTAAGACAACGCTACAATCTATTATAGGTTTTAACGCTATTTTAGGGCAAATTGTATCGGCACAAAATATAGACTTTCTTGATTTAAACACTGCAAAGGCAATTGAAAAATTTCAGGAAATATCAAAGTCGCACAATTACAATTTTTCCCTTACAACTTCGGTAGAAAAAACAAGTTCATTAACCATTACACCAAAGACAAAATTTTATCGCAGTGAATATTTATGGGTAGATGCTGAGTTTTATTTCTACGGAAAAATAACCAATATGGGTGGAGTTGGTAAATCAAACATTCATATTTCTACTGAAGAGTACGGAAGCGTAACAGTTCAAACCAATAAAGATTTTTTAGAGAGTTATGAAAAAAATCCGCTTTATAAACGTTATGGAATACGAGCAGTAGGGAAACAAAATGTTGAAACAGGTGAAATAGATAAGCAAACATTAATATTCAAAGAAATTGTTGAATACACTCCTAAATTTGATGAGGATTATTTAAATGGATTAATCAGTAAAGCTTCGAAATCCTGGAAAGGAATAAAGGATGCTGATGGCTGGCTTCGTGATTTGAGAGGAGGGTATAGTGCATAAATTATTACTTGACACCTCGTTTTTTATCCGTCTTTTAAATCCACAGGACAAACTTCATAAAAACGCAAAGGAATATTTCAAACACTTCCTTGAAAAAGAAATTGAATTGTATTGTTCGACTATTTCAATTGCCGAATATTGTGTTCGCGGAAATGTAGACGAATTACCATTAAGAGAAGTAAGAATTTTACCCTTCAATTATTTTCATGCAGTAAAGGCAGGAGAGTTTGCCGAAATAGCTTACGAGAAAAAGGAAAGCATGAAACTCCCAAACAGAGCAATCATTTTGAATGATATTAAACTCTTTGCTCAGGCTTCTTATGAAAATGAAATTTCACACTTTATTACTTCCGACAAGGACTGCGTAATAATGTATAATACCATCAAGCAGAAAAAAAAACCGAATTTTGATGTAATCAACATTTCCAATCCGCTTTCTCAAACACTTGGTGAACTGCCATTTGATGAAAAATAACTGTTCAAAAAAAGTTCATTGAATAGGCTTAGATTATTAATAACAAACAAATTCTTAGTTTGAAAAAACATCTTCTTGAAATAGAATATGATTATGATTTTATACTCATTGGTATTTCATCGCATGAAAAAGATTACCGTATCTGCTGGGCATTGAACAACAAGCTGGGATTGGAACTCACCAAAACTGATCCCTTGGAAATAAAGGATAAAAAGCAGGATGAAACATCGGTTTTTTCATTATTTGTATGCGAACGCCCTGATGACTTTATGGAATACCTCATTATTGCTAATCGAAGTGAAAAAGGTTTGCTTATTCCTGAACAGAAACAAATGGATTATTTTTTTGTGATCAAAGGTGAAATGGAAGACGAAAAAATAGAAGAGACGATCAGTAAAATAAGAGAAATTAATTTTGTACTTACAGCAGTTAGAATTGATCCTTCGGTATTAAAATCAAAACAGAATTTAATTTTTTAAACACCTCGTCATTACGAGGAATGAAGCAATTTTATGCAAAACGCATTTTTATCATACATCAAAAAAGAAAATCTGTTTACCCCTTCAGATAAAATATTGCTTACTGTCAGTGGCGGTATTGATTCTGTAGTAATGTGTGAATTATTTTACAAAGCAAAATTAAACTTTGCAATTGCTCATTGTAATTTTCAGCTCAGAGGAAAAGAGAGTGATGGAGATGAATTGTTTGTTAAACAGCTTGCTTCAACATATAAAGTTCCTTTTTTCTACGAACGATTCGACACTTCTACGCATGCTGATAAATACAAAATTTCCATTCAAATGGCCGCACGTGATCTGCGCTATGGATGGTTTGAAGAGATCAGGAAAAAAGAAAAATTTCAATATTTAGCAACAGCACATCATCTGAACGATTCCATTGAAACGTTCTTTATTAATCTTCTTCGTGGAACCGGGATCGCAGGCTTGCATGGCATTTTACCCAAACAGGGAAAGATCATTCGTCCGTTACTTTTTGCTACAAAAAATGAAATTGAAGCTTTTGCGAAAAAAAATAAATTAAAGCATCATGAAGATAGCAGCAATGTTTCCGATAAATATGTGCGCAATAAACTTCGCCATCATGTGATCCCTATTTTTAAAGAATTAAATCCTGATCTTGAAAATGGTATTAACGAAACTGTTCAGCGTTTAAAAAATGTGGAGTTGATATACAAGAATGAGATCGAAAATAAACGTGCAACAATTGTTAAAGAAGAAAAAAACAGTGTCACGATTTCTATTAGACAGTTAAAAAAACTACAGCCTCTTTCCGCTTATTTATATAACTTTTTAAAACTGTATAATTTTAACGCAAGTACTGTTGAAGCAATTATTGCTGCATTGGATGGTGAATCAGGGAAACAGTTTTTTTCCGATACACACAGGTTGATAAAGGACCGGGATCTACTGATAATTGAAAGCCTAAAGTCAAAAGTCCAAAGTTTAAAGTTTAAGGTTAAGACGACTCAAAAAGAGTTGTTTTTTGATGGATTGAAGCTAAAATTTAAATCGCTATCAAAACTTTCGACTTCCGACTTCCGACTTCCGACTTCCGCAACTATTGATTTTCACAAGCTCCAATTTCCATTAGAAATTCGAAAATGGGAAAAAGGCGATGTATTCTATCCTTTAGGAATGAAGGGGAAGAAAAAATTAAGTGATTTTTTTATTGATAAAAAATTATCTATCAGTCAGAAAGAAAATGCCTGGTTATTAACCTCTAAAGGCCAGATAGTATGGATCATTGGTTTGCGAATAGATGACCGTTTTAAGATAACAGATAAGACCGATAAAATTTATTTGGCAGAATTGGTTTAGTACACTAACTTTGAGAGCAATGAAAGATCAACTAGTTTTTGAAGAGAAACAATATCTTGGTTATAACAAATGGTCAATACTCTGGCGCACGGTATTAGCATTATTTTGTTTTTTACTTTACTACTGGAGTGAAAATCCCAAACCTGTTGATGTGACTGTAATGGAATTACCATCTTCGCCTGTTGGAGAAAATTCCGGGCAATTATTCTTTTTAATGGGACTGATCATCATGTTGCTTTCACTCATTCTTATTTTTGTATTGCATATACACACCAAAGTGGTCAATAATAATCTTATTCTGGATGGCCTTTGGACATCACGTAAAGTAAAAATTGACCTGGGCAGCATTGTGAGTGTTGAAAAAGTTCCTTACAGTCAATATTTATTGAACCGCCCTGTATACAATTTACACTTCAAGAATAAGATCCGGTTTTTTACACAAGGCAATGACGCTGTGGAACTTACCGATAAAGATGGACTGCAATACCTCATTGGTAGTCAGAAAGCAGATCAGCTGTGCAAAATTTTGGACGAGCTGATTGTTAAAAACAAAACATAAAAAGATTTTCTAAAAGTTGTAACGCTTATTATATTTGTTCGTATACAAGTTCAATGTATTTTTATTAACCTAAACTCATCCGGTATGATACACACTACTAACAAACCTTTGGCTATTGAAAAAGAAAGTATTAGTGGGCTAAAATTTCCTGATACTGAAGTGTTAACCTCAACAGATGCTATTAAAATACGAATGTCGAATCTGGAAAGAGCACTTAAACTAGGTAATTTAGAGCATAATAAAATCAAGATCGTATTTGAAGATACGGATTCTATAAAACAGGTGGAAACCACTGTTTGGGGGATAACCGATAAACGTGTTATCTTAAAACAAGGTGTAGTTATTCCTATTCAGCGCATACATGAAGTGATCTGAAATTAACATAATTTATAAAATAGTCCTGTCCTGCAATATGCCGGGCAGGACTATTTTTTTATCTTTACCCTGTTAAATACAATCTATGAAGTATCTCTTTAGATTAAGTCTGTTACTGGTTGGTATATTTATTTGTAATGCTACAGTTGCACAGATCGTTAACCCTGTAACATGGGATTTTAACACTAAAAAAATCAGCGATTGTGAATATGAGCTGATCTTCAAAGCGAAGATCGATGCCGGTTGGCATATGTATGGACTAAAACCGTATGATGATGGCCCCGTTCCCACCTCTTTCAAATTCAAAAAAGATCCCGCTTATGAACTTATCGGTAAAACTTCCGAAGGTAATCTGATCAAAAAATTTGAACCTGTATTTAATGCAGAACTTGAATTTTTTGAAAACTCAGCCACTTTTAAACAAAAAATAAAAGTAAGATCGGACAAACCTTTTGAGATAAAAGGGGAGCTTGAGTTTATGCTTTGTAATGAAACTCAATGTTTGCCCCCTACAACAGAAGAATTCAGTTTTAAAATACAGGGAACTGCAACATGTTTAAGTGGAGTAAAATTAAATCCGGTTAATACCGGCATTACTAAAGATAACATTGTTGATCCGGTCAGTTGGGATTTCAGCAGTAAAAAGATCAGTGATTGTGAATATGAACTGAGCTTTAAAGCTATAATTAAAGGGGGCTATCACATGTATGGACAAAAGTCTTATGGTGATTTGCCTCTTTCTACTTCATTTCAATTTACAAAAGATCCCGGTTATGAACTGATCGGTATACTCTCCGAAAGTAAATTAATCAAAAGATTTGAGCCGGTATTTGATTCTGAACTTGAGTTTTTTGAGCATGAAGCTACATTTACACAAAAGCTAAAAGTAAGATCGGATACAGCTTTTGATATAAAAGGCAATATAGTATTTACGCTGTGTAATGATGTTCAGTGTTTGTCTCCAACAACAGATAATTTTAATTTTAAATTACCAGGCTCTCCCGACTGTGTAAAAAATACTGTGGAAAAAGAAACGACGGCAGGAAGAGAATGGTGGAGTATTTTTTTAATAGGATTTTTAGGCGGACTGGCTGCTTTGCTTACTCCCTGTGTATTTCCGATGATCCCAATGACGGTAAGTTTTTTTACTAAAAAAAGTAAGAACAAAGCAAAAGGGATTTCTAATGCGATCGTCTATGGCATTTCAATTATTGTGATCTATGTTCTGATAGGTTTAGCTGTAACCAAGGCATTTGGCCCTGATGCATTGAATGCACTTTCTACTAATGTATGGTTCAATCTGGCATTTTTTGCTTTATTAGTGGTGTTTGGCATCTCATTTTTAGGAGCATTTGAAATCGTATTGCCTTCTCGTTTTGTAAATAAAATGGATGCGCAAAGCGATAGAGGAGGATTGATCGGGATTTTCTTCATGGCATTTACGTTATCATTGGTATCATTTTCCTGCACGGGGCCCATCATTGGAACACTGTTGGTTGATGCAGCAGTCAATGGAGGTATTGCAGGTCCTTTCTGGGGGATGTTTGGTTTTTCCACTGCTTTAGCATTGCCATTTGGTTTATTTGCGGCATTCCCGGGCTGGCTAAATTCATTACCCAAATCAGGCGGATGGTTAAATTCTGTGAAAGTGGTATTGGGTTTTTTAGAATTGGCGCTCGCTTTAAAATTTGCATCCAATGCAGATTTAGTAGTGCAAGCAGGAATTATAACACGTGAAGTATTTTTAGTATTGTGGATCGTTATTTTCGGATTGATGGGAATTTATTTATTAGGCTGGATCAAGTTTTCACATGACGGACAGTTTTCACATTTATCAGTTACCCGTTTATTCATCGCCATTATTACGTTATCATTTACTGTTTATCTAATTCCGGGTTTATGGGGTGCGCCATTAAAATTGATCAGCGGTTTTCCTCCCCCTGCTTTTTACAGTGAATCACCTAGTGGATTTGGTGGATCCAAACATGTCTCCGAATTAAATATTACAGATACCTCAAATGTAGAACAGCCTAAAAAAGAACACTGTCCAAATGCATTGCCTTGTTTTCATGATTATGATGAAGCTTTGGCCTTTGCAAAAAAAGTAGGAAAGCCATTGATGATCGATTTTACAGGCTGGGCTTGCGTAAATTGCCGCAAAATGGAAGAGCAGGTATGGACAGATCCTGAAGTAGATAAACGGATACGCAATGAAGTAGTTTTAGTATCACTTTATGTGGACGATAAAACCGAACTGCCAGCCGATCAGCAAACTGTAAAAAAATTAGGAGACCGGGATTTTAAAATCAAAAGTATCGGCAATAAATGGAGTTATTTCCAGGCACTTAATTATAAGACCAACACGCAGCCTCAATATGTTTTAATTGATCACAATGAGCAAATGCTCACTCCTGAAACAGCACACTATGATCCTGACGTTACAAAATATGTCAGTTGGTTAGATCAGGGTATTAATGAGTTTAAAAAACGTACCGCAAAATAAAAAAGCCTCCATATTATAACATGGAGGCTTTTTACTGAACAATATTATTTTACTTCTCAAATTTGTTATATCCTTTTGGTACCTGGAACATGGTTGGATCAACAGTTTTTTTAGTGATCTTAGTAACTTCCAGTTTCATTTGTTCTTTTCCGCTTAGGTCAGTTTGTATGGAAAGCATTGGGAACATATTTTTTACATCAGTGATCTGTAAATAATAAGTTGATGATTTGTCTTTGCGGTTCAACTGACGTAATAATTTATCAAAGAATCCGAATTTACCATCAGCGATCCAATAGGTGATCTTCGTATTTTCTTCGGCATTTGAAACGACGTATTCCGTACATTTAAATCCTTGAAGATTTTTTGTTGTGGAACCTTTTTTTACATCACATTTTCCTTTAAGCACAGGTGCTGCAGGTGTAGGTTGATCCATGTATAGTTTGCGGTCATGATTCAACGATGTCATGGCTTTGGCATCCATATCCACTAAAAAAGTCCCTTCTACTTTATGCGACTTAGCACCGATCTCATCAATGCGTACCTGGTTTCCCAATACATAATATACATAGTTAGTAGTGTCAGTAGTGGATGCTTTTTTAAATTCAATGATCCCTTCAAACGATTGGGCAGTAGCACTAAATGTTAATGCCGCAATCACTACAACTACGGAAATAATTTTAAGAATAGATTTTTTCATGAGGTGATGGTTTAGTTTAGTTTTTAATTATTGAGTTGCGCTCAACAAAAATCCCATTTATGTGGGGCTAAAATAGCAAAATTTTAATTGAACGCTTCTCCTGTTTCAAAACTTGTACCAAATTTTTATGAACACGGTATTTTCTGCCTGATATTATGCATATTTGAGCCTGAAATCTTAAATTACTTATGGCTGAACATAATGATACAGGCTCCAAAGGAGAGCAATTAGCAAGTAACTTTCTTAAAAATAAAGGATATTCAGTTTTGGAAACCAATTGGCGTTTTAAAAACCTGGAGGCCGATATAATTGCTAGCATCGATCAAACAATTGTGATCGCGGAAGTAAAAACACGTAAAAGCAATTATTTTGGTGAACCCGAAACTTTTGTGGATAAACAAAAACAAAAAAATTTAAGAAAAACTGCCAACGAATATATCGAGCGAAATAATCTGGATATGGAAGTGCGATTTGATATCATCTCCATTGTGATGGGAAATAACCAGATGAAGATCAATCACATTGAGGATGCTTTTTTATTTTAACTAATCCGCCACCGCACTTTCTTGACTCCACTCGTCCGCCTCGGCGGATGGCAACGCATATAATGTCAGGTTTTTTTATAAAGCGGAACGGTGGAGCAGGCTTCTCCATACATAATGCTTTTGGCAATGGGGCGTAATATTCTTGTTAACTCTACATATGCCGACCTTGGAACAGGCAGATCGCCACACCCCTTTATAACTATTCGTGCATCTTTATAATCATTAATATTCAGTTTACTGAAGATCTCATTGTATAAGATTGTTTCCAGTGTTTCCAGATCACCAAATACTACTCTTTTTGCAAAAGGTTCCAACTGTGTTGCCAGCAGCATGTATGCCCAGGTAGGAACAATAGCATCCGCGGAACAAATGAGCGCAACGTATTTATCTTTATACGTTGTCCAATCTTCTTTTTTAATAAATTCCCGGAAATCTTTTTCTTTTAAGATCAATCCCTGAAAAAGTAAATCTTTGATATCGAACAATAGACGCTCCCCCTGAGGATAAAAGCTCTCCAGATCGATGGTGGTCAACCCGCTTTGCGCGACTTTATTTATAATTGCGTCTGACATTTCTGTTTACATAAATCCTAATTCCAGCTGCGCTACTTCACTCATCATTTCTTTTTCCCAAGGCGGCTCAAAGGTTAATTCAATTTTTGCCGAACGTATTCCTTCCACTTCACGTAATTTTTGTTCCACTTCAGGAGGCAATGTTTCAGCAACCGGACAAGATGGTGAAGTCAAAGTCATTTTTACATTCAGATTATTTTCATGGTCGAGGTTGATCTCGTATATCAATCCTAATTCCCATATATCAACAGGGATCTCAGGATCATAACAAGTTTTGATGGTATCAATAACACGTTGTGTAAGTTCGGTATTATGTGTATTAATTATTGCAGGCATTATTTAAGTTTCATGTTTAAGGTTTAAAGTTTCAAGTTGATTCCAAAGTTTGATTTATAATAACTTTGAACCATTCGACATTAAACTTTAAACTGCTTGTATGCGTACGCATCTAACTTCATTTGTTTAATCATACTTAGTAATCCATTGCTTCGTGTGGGCGATAAGTGTTGTGTTAATCCTATTGTTTCAACAAAATCCAATTTTGAATTTACAATCTCATCCGGTGTATGATCTGATAATACTCTAACCATCAAAGCAACCATTCCTTTGGTGATGATGGCATCACTGTCGGCTGTAAAAATTACTTTACCATCTTTTAATTCTGAATGCATCCAAACCCTGCTCTGGCAGCCTTTTATCAGCTTATCATCGGTTTTGTTTTCTTCAGCAATCATTGGCAATGATTTTCCGAGATCGATGAGATACTCATATTTTCCCATCCAGTCGTCAAACACAGAAAATTCTTCTATTATTTCTTTTTCTATTTCGTCTATTGTCATTTTCTTTCTGCCCCCTCCTGCCTCCCCCAAGGGAGGACAGCGATCCCTGAATGATTAACACCCTCTCCCCTTCGGGAGAGATGGAGAGGGGCTTATTTCAACATCTGTATTGCTTTTTTTACCCCTTCTACAAAAACATCCATTTCATCTTTTGTATTATAAAATGCGATGGAAGCCCTAACAGTTCCTACTAATCCGCAGTTGTGTAATAGGGGTTGTGTACAATGATGCCCCGTGCGTACTGCTATTCCCAATTGATCTAAAATTGTACCAATATCAAATGGGTGTAGGCCTTCTATTATAAAAGAAATTACACTTGCTTTATTTTTTGCTTCCCCGATTATTTTTAATCCATCTATTTTTTTCAGAGCTGTAGTTGCATACTCTAATAATTCATGTTCATAAGCAGCAATATTATCCAAGCCAATATTATTTATATAATCAATGGCAGCTGCAAGCCCAACTCCACCTTCAATATGAGGTGTTCCTGCTTCAAATTTCAAAGGAAGATCAGCATATTCCGTTTTTTCAAAAGCAACCGTTTTGATAGTTCCGCCACCTACCTGGTAAGGAGGCATTGTATTCAACCATTTTTCTTTTCCGTATAAAACTCCTACACCTGTAGGGCCGAATGCTTTATGTCCGCTGAAACAATAAAAATCAACATCCAGATCTCTCACATCCACTGCTGAATGAGGTACTGCCTGTGCGCCATCCACTATTACAGGAATATTTTTAGCATGAGCCAAAGCAACCATTTCCCTGATAGGATTAATTGTTCCTAATGTATTGGAAACATGTGTAATGGCAACCAGTTTTGTTTTATCGTTGAGTAGTTTTTTATACTCATCCATTTTTATTTCCCCTGCTTCGTTGATAGGAATTACTTTCAGGATCGCACCCTTTTCTTCGCATAATTGCTGCCAGGGTAAAATATTGGAATGGTGTTCCATTAAAGAAACCAAAATCTCATCACCTTTTGAAATAAATTTTTTGCCGTATGAAAAAGCAACTAAATTGATAGCATCTGTTGTACCTTTTGTGAAAATAATTTCATGTGCAAACTCTGCATTCAAATGTTTTTGAATGGTAGCACGTGCATTTTCATATACAACTGTAATTTCCTGGCTCAGATTATGAACCCCGCGATGAATATTGGCATTTTGATTTTTGTAATAATTACTTATTGCATCAATTACTGATTGTGGTTTTTGTGAGGTAGCACCATTGTCTAAATAAACCAAAGACTTCCCATTCACCTTACGGGAAAGTATGGGAAAATCTGCACGGATCTTTTCAATATCAATGCGGGGTTTGCGTATGGTTTTTGTTGAACTCATCTACAATACAAAGTTAAGAATAATTCTAAATAAGGGGCTATTTGTCTGAAAATTAAGTAATTCAGAGGCATGCGTGTTACAGCATAAGCATCACTTAAAAAAAATATTAATTAAAAGCAATTTATTGCTAATTAATCCCTATATTTGAAGATAACAAGCAATATAATGCTCATGAATTATGAACTTTTATTAAATAAGGACATTCTTTCCGACTTAGGTAAAAAATTAAAAACACACCGCCTAAATCAGAACCTTCCTTCAAAGGAACTGTCCCTAAAAAGTGGTGTTAGCATACGAACTATTACAGGATTCGAACGGGGCGAAAAGAATATCTCACTCGTAAATTTAATCGAGCTGCTCCGCGTTTTAAAATTAGTCAATAACCTTAATGAACTTATTCCGGAGCTTCCAATAATCAGCCCTATAGAAATGATGAAAATCGAAAGTAAAAAAAGAAAAAGAGTGAGAAAATAATGGGAATAAAAGTTTATATATGGGACAAATACGTTGGCGCACTGGTTAAAACGTCACAAGGCGTTGCATTTCAATATGATCCTGAGTTTAAGAAATTAAACCTTAACATTTCTCCCATTCATCTGCCAATAGAAGGAAAAGAAATTTACATCAATGAAACTGATTGGAAAGAAACGGGAGGAATACCGGGGGTTATTTATGACTCCCTTCCCGATCGATTTGGAACTGATCTTCTCAAAACCTATTTCATAGAAAAAGGTCTTACAGAAAAAGACATAGATGTGTTTGCTAAACTCCAATACATCGGGTCTCGTGGTATGGGAGCTTTGGAATACCGGCCCGCTGATAAGATTGAACAAACGGATGAGGTAATCTCGTTGGAAGAAATAGAAAAAATATCAATTCTTGGAACTGAAGGTAAAGCAGCACTTAAAACAAATCTTAAAAATAAAAAGGCATTACTTCAAATTCTTCACATAGGGACTTCTGCAGGAGGAGCCAGGGCTAAAGCATTAATTGCAATAAATAAAAAAAACGGGATTATCAGATCTGGTCAACTTTATCATGGATCTGATTATGATTATTATTTGATTAAGATTGATGGCGCTAATAAAAAAAAGTTAGCAGAACCCAGCGGCTTTGGAAGGTTAGAGTATACATATTCACAAATGGCAAAAGATTGTGAAATACACATGACTGATTGCTCATTATATAAAAATATACATTTTCTGACGAAAAGATTTGATCGTGACAAAAATGGTGATAAAATCCACATACATTCTCTATGTGGGATCCTTGGACTGGATTACAATAAAATCGGAGAATACTCTTACGAACAATATTTCATGACTGCCCGCAGGTTGGGCCTGGGTATAAATTCAATAGAAGAAATATTTAAACGTATGGTCTTCAATGTATTGGCTCATAATTGTGACGATCACACTAAAAATTTTTCATTTATGATGGATCAAAATGGTCAATGGTCCTTAAGCCCTGCATTCGATATTTGCTATTCGTACGACAGATCAAATGAATGGGTTAATGGACATAATATGAGAGTGAATAATAAAAGGGTAGGGATTACGCATACTGATTTAATGTTGGTTGGAGAGAAGTTTAATATTAAGAGAAGAAAAGAAATTTTCAAAAAAATTAAATCAGTGATTGATAAATTTGAAATATATGCCAAAGAAAACGATGTCAAAAAAGAGCTAATCAGTGAGGTTGAGAAAAACAGGCCCAGAATAGAAATTGGTAAATAATATACCTGATATCATTATCGCATTCTCCAAATTATGTATACGTTTATCTGCCAATCTTCACTCTTATCCCTTCCGAGTGACTGGAAAATTCAGGAGCGTACATACATTGAATGGAAGTGATTCCATTGGAAAAGTCACCATTGTGTGTTACTACTAAGAGATATTCAAATACATAAGTTCCTTTTGGTAAATATGCAAAAAAGAAATTGGTAGCGGCATCACGTGTACTCTCATAATAACCTAAACCGCCTTGCCATTTGTAAGTTGAAATAACATTGGTTGGCTCCAAACCGGATGCGCGCATGTCTTTCATATGAACATATTCCATATCACGGTCGACACGCAATTCGATTCTCACTTTTATTTTATCCCCCGTTTTCAATATTGTTTTTTCATTGATCAGTTCTATCACAGGACCTGCATCTGTATTTTTTTGAAGGAATAATTGTTTTTTCAGGCTCAATGGAGTTTTAGCGGGAGTAATTTTATCCAGTTGTTCAAAATATTGCCAATACATAGCGCCCCAGCTAACTCCACCCCCCTCTTGTCCGCCCTTAAGGGGCGTTACAGTTACTTCTCCCATTTTAGGCTTTATGTCAGATCCGCTCCAGGAAGTTTTAAAATAACCTGTACCTGCTTCCTGTTTTACATCGGGTAATTTTTTAGGATCAATCTTCATTTCTCCTAAACTGATCTCGACATTACTTTCTGTAGCTAACCAATCTGTGCCACGTAATAACAATGCATACACTGCTTCAGTAGTAGCTTTAGTGGTTCTCCAATCTTGTGTTTGTTTTGATTTTAATAACCAAATTTTTAAATCATCAACAGAGTTTTTATCATTCGCTACTTCATCAAATGCTTCTATCAATAATGCCTGTGCTTCAATAGGAGCCTGATACCAATAAAAACCTTCGTAATTTTCTTTCCAGTACATTCCCATTTCTTCGCTATGCAATGCATTTTCTTTCAGCGATTTTATAATATCGTTAGGAGTTGTTTTATCATCATAACGATGTAAACCCAATGCTATCATCCCTTGCATATACCGGCTGTTTTTCAACCAGTATTTTTTTGCTTGTCCTTTATAATAATCAAACGCTTTTTGATTATTATTATTAATGGTAATGTCCTTGAAATAACTGCGTGCATATAAATACTGGATCTGTTGATACCCTATATGATTATCATCTATATGTGTTTTATTATATTTTAATAATCGTTCATAATCTTCACGAATACGATCATCTAAATATTTTACTCCATCGTTGATCATTTGCCAGACCGATGCATCTTCACGAATATTTTTTACTCCCAAATGATCCAGATGTCCCATTCCGGTAATAATATGTTGTGTGATATAGCGGTCATCGGGCATTCCTTCAAACCATGGCCAGCCGCCATTCGACATCTGTCCTTTCTGTAATTTTTTTAAAGCAATAGTTAATTCATTACTCATTTTATTCAGGTCGAATAAAAGCGCAACACGTTTTTTGCGTTCGCTCTCATCTTTTGCTTCCAGCACCCAGGGAGTTTCTTCCAGCATCAAAGATTTTAATTCCTGATTTTTTTCAAGGTTAGAAAGCAAGGCACCAGACCTCACACCCGCCCCCTCTCCCGAGGGAGAGGGGAGTTTTGCCCATGAATCAAATACCGCTTTTATTTTGGGTGATGAATTTGCAATGTGTGATGCGATACTGTTCGCATAAAAGCGGGAGAATATTTGTTCGGAACATTCGTATGGATATTCCATCAAATATGGTAAGGCCTGAACCGCATACCATGCAGGATTAGAAGTAAATTCCAAGGTAAGTTTATGATTACGCAATGTTGTAGAACCATTACTTTGATTAATTAATTTTTCAAAACGGAATGCCTTGGTTTGATTTCCTCGAACGGGTAATGGTAAAGTTTCGGTCACTAACATCCTATTTGTTAAAACAGGAATTGCCATTTCTTCTCCATCAGTAAAGTTACCTGCTTTAGCAACTACCTTATATGTAATTGCGCCAATGGCTTCAGGAATGGTGATGCTCCAGCTTACTAACGAACTTTGGCCTTTTTGGGAAGTGAAAGTAACCACCCCTGCCTGTCCGGCAGGCAGGCCCAACCCTTCCTTGAAAAGGAGGGGAGTTATTTCTTTCATAGAAGTAGCATCATAAAAGAATATCTGTGCAGTACCTGTTAGTTCTTTATCAGACAGGTTAGAAATTTTTGCACTGAATTCCATTTTATCATTTTCACGAAAGAAACGTGGCACATTTGGAACCACCATCAGTTCTTTTTGTGTTATGAGTTCATTTTCAATTTGTCCGAATTTCAGATCTTTGGTATGCGCGAACCCCATCATCTTCCATTTGGTGAGTGCTTCTGGAATAGTAAATTTGATAATTATATTTCCCTCTTTATCAGTTTCCAGTTGCGGATAAAAAAATGCTGTTTCAGAAAAATTCCTGCGGGCAGAAACGTTTGAGAGATTCTGATTTTGTTTAATGCCTCCTTTTTTATCTTCTGGTTTTGATAGAGCAGCTCCTGTACTTACAGGTGGAGGCGGCTCATCCGATTTAGATTCTTTACTGCCTTGAGCAGCAGGTGCTGCTGCTAATTCAGACCTGGCAGATTTATGCATAATATTTCCTCTCACTGAATGATTTCCGTCTTCATCATAAATATGTTCCGATTCATAATAAGCGCCACTACTATACCCGAACCAATTTAACTGATCATATGAACGATATGCTCCTTGGGGATGTATATTCCATTCCGCGGCAAACAATTGTGCATTCACTGTTCCAAATCCAATATTAACATCCCAGTTCAGGTTGGAATAATAATTATTATAAATATTAAAATACCAGTCGTTAGGCCTGAATACATCCAATGAAGCATCGTACAACGTGGCCATCATTTCAGCAGCTAACTTATCGCCTTTTTTGTCTTTAATTTTTATTTTCCATTCCTCTTTTTGGCCGGGAAGCAACTTATTACGAAATGTTTCAAATGAAAGGTCTAATTCTTTATTGGTATAAGGAACTGTGATAACTGCATCTTCTTTGTATACGCGATTGTTTTTAACATATATAAAATGAGTTGTAAAATTGCCGCGATGTTTTTCTTCGATCGGAATTTCAATTGCTTTTTGTTCATTGTTTAAAGTGATAAGCTCTTTTTTTATGATCTCTCCTTTGTGTTCGATCTCATAAATGACTTTCACATTTTTTTCAGCAGAACCCAGCAAAAATTTAGCTTTTTCTCCCGGCTCTCCGGAATCTTTCAGTTTTACAAACCATTTTGATTTAGTCCCCGGAATGGTGGTTTCTTTATCAGAGAACAAAGTGAAATACTTTATATCCACAACTGTTTGATGGTTCTTATCCTTAAAGTAAGCCATAAGCATATACAATCCCGGCTTCCAATCCTTCATGTTTATCTTCCCGAAATCCAAAGAATCTTTTGGAGATTTAAAAATCTGTTCCTCCATCTTTTTTTCTTTGGGCCAGGAAGTATAATCATCCTCATTATTATAAGCATCATTAGGAAAAAGTGATTCAAATTTTTCTTTCTTCATGGTAAACTTATCGGGTCGTTGCCATGAACGTGAACGAAAAATTTTATCAGGTTCTGCGATCTTTTTTATCTCCAATTCTCCTTGCACTTCTTCCGGTTCACCCATCAGGTTTGTTACTTTGATCGCATATTTTTGTTTTGTATCCTTATTAATCTTATCAGGAATGTCAACACTAATGGTCAAGGATTGTTCACTCACCCTAACTATTGTCTGGCTGCTATGCGTTTCGCCATTGATATCTGTTACATCCGCATACACTGTAAAATTAAATATAGGATTGAGTTTTTGTAACCTCAGATCAGGAATGGCTTTGAAATCAATAAAAAACGTACCAGTATCATTGCTTTTAGTAACACCGTTTGTAATTTCCATTTCCGATGAACGGGGCAGACTATATCCTCCCCATCTTGAACTGGAATACATGTAAAACCAAGGGGTAAAAGAAACATTACGAACTACACGGTATTTTACTTCAGCACCATCAATATTTGCTCCTGAATATGCCTTAGCAATGCCACTTATCTTAATAATTGAATTCAATTCATAACTTCCTTTTACAGGATTGAATAGCACTTCAAATTTTGGACGCTTATATTCTTCTACAGAAAAAGAAATGGAACCGCTTCCATTATTTAAACTCATTTGTCCGTTAAGCGCAGCACTTGGTGTGGTGAAATTGCCGGTAAATGTTCCATATTCATTTGTTGTTAAATTAACATCTGAAATTTTTTGCTGGTTCACATCATAAAATGTTACGGTTGTAGTCGTTTTTGGTAAGATCTCATTCGTTTCTCCATCCGTATTGATCATAATCCCCTTGAAATAAACTGTTTGTCCCGGACGATAAATTCCACGGTCTAAAAAGAAAAAGGTTTGCGTATGTTTTTGTTTATCCGAAGGATATGTTTTGTATTGATAGATACCATTATCTGTCTGAAGTCTATCGGTTATATTTTTTCCATCAGAGAGAGTATATGTATAAGAAAAATCTACAGTAAAATTTCGGTACTCAGATACCGGAGGAATATTAAAAAATCCGTTAGCGTCTGTAGTAAATTTTTCTGCTTTTTCATATTCGTATTTGCGAGTGTTGCTATTATATTTTTCATAATACAACTGTGCGAACACATTCTTTAATGGTTCACCCGTTGAGCGATGTTGCACAAAAAAATCATAGCTTCCATTTGACATCCTGCGGTTCACATAGCTGATATTTGAAACCCATACAGCGCCATAAGCTATCCCATTATTTTTATAAGAGAATGTTTTATCTGAACCAATGAGGATAACATAATGCCCTATCGGAAGTTCCGGTATTTTAATTTCGGCTGAGTGTAATTGATAATCCCCGTCATCAGGTAATTCGATGGTCCATTCTTTTACGGGGCTTAATTTTAAATAATGTTCTATCAGCTGTTTCCCATAATAACGTTCAATGGATTTATTATATTTATCAATATCCATTTGGGCAACACGTACATGCACCGTTTTCAAATTCTTGTACGTCACAAGGGCACGGAATGGTGCGTTGGGAGTATTAACCTTTTCGGTAATAAAGTCAACTGTATGTTCTTTTATTTGTGCTTTCAACACATTGCAATTGATAGCGCCATCACTACCCGGATATTTTTTTATCACTGCATCACATAGTTCCAATGCTTGTTTTTTGAACCATTTATTTTCTTCGGATTGTAACGGTTTATATTTATTTCCCCGTTCAAAATAAAATTGCGCGATCTCATGATTTACTTCCGCTGAAACCGGATCATTTGTAAATCGTTTTTCTAAATTTTCTAATGCGGATAGATATAAAGTGTCTTTCGTTTCCAGCACAGATTTGCTTCTCACAAAATTCAATCGCTTCAGATCAACATCTATCAATGCTTTCGGACCGGCATCTTTGGCATGAAATGCGATCAGATCCTGCAATGTTTTTATTGCATAGAATTTTAAAGAGAGTGAGTCTTTTGATTCAAATTTTATTTTAATGAACTCATTTGCACCGGAAAAAACACTGGAATCATTCAATTCAAATTTATATGCAGGACGGATCAAGTCCGGTTCTTCACTCATATAAAAATCAACAGCGCGATGCGCAAGAAAATCATAAAGTGTCGGACGGTATTTGCGGGAGGCGGGTTGTGTTATGGATAAAATATCGTCATAGATATTTAGTGGTGTTCGCTTTAAACTATCCGTGTTTTGTAATGATGCCTGATAGTTCTTTATTACCTGATCGAAAATAGTTTTGAGATCCCAGGTAGTAATATCATTGTTATTAAAATTCGTTGGTTGTGTGCGATCATAAAATTTCCAGCGATTATTCTGGTAATACTGCCAATAACTTTCTGCGATCATTGATTGCAAAACAGGTTTAACAGGATAAGTTGCTTCTTTTGCTTCTTCATTTAGTTTGGTAAGAGCTTTTACTAAAGAATACTCTTCCATCTCCTGCTCAAATTTCATCCTGTGAATAATAGCCTTTACAAACTGGGAAGCATTTTTTTCCTTTTTGGATCTGTCATAAATTCCCTGAATCACTTCCAATGCCGATTTGGTTAATCCTTTTGCGGCAAGGGAATCTACTTTTTTCCATTCCTTAGTATAGGTGCTTCCTTTGGGGAAAATCAATACGGATTGGCGGGCGAACGCGGGATAATTATAAACACTGAACGCCATTACAATGGCACTAAAAGTGATAGTTACAATAAAAAACAATTTTTTAAATTTCATACTGAAGGATTAATTATGGTTATATCCATTAGATGCAAATCAGATTACAATTCCATATAAAAAATGAAATTAAATTTCACTTTTTTTAGAAGTTATTCAAAAAATTATGGAGGGATTTTATTGTGGGGAAGTATTAGTCCTGGATTATACTATCTCCAACGTATTTGCCATCTTTGTAAACTGCAATGCGTATCAACATTCCATTACTATCATAAGTATAAACCTTGCCATCCACTAGTTTGTTTTTACGGAACACCCCATCTTTTGAAACTTGTTTATTTGAATTGAAAAGTTTCCAGTATCCCTCACCATTGAATTGTTTGCCAAGATTATCCTTCTCTTCAGTAATCACTACCGGTGGAGGAGTCGCTATTTCTTCTTTAACAACTTTAGTTACGGATTTTTTTGCCTCGAAGTTTTTGACAGTAGCAATATCAAGAGATCCATTATTAAAGTTTTTTTCAGATTTCAGATCACCATTATCATAAAATTCTTTTAATTGGCCGGCTTCTTTACCTGCTGCCCAGTTTCCTTCAATTATTTTTTGGCCATTTTCATTATAATATGTTTGGGCCCCTTCACGTTTTCCTCCCGCATTAAATTTAAATTCCTGTTGTACCTGGCCATTTTCATGATACATTTTATAATCTCCAACCCAGCG
The DNA here is from genome assembly GCA_052389695.1 of Bacteroidota bacterium. Taxonomy (GTDB): domain Bacteria; phylum Bacteroidota; class Bacteroidia; order 2-12-FULL-35-15; family 2-12-FULL-35-15; genus 2-12-FULL-35-15. The sequence continues at coordinate 32,934 of JBQTHQ010000066.1, forward strand.
GTTATTTCTCCAAATCCCTTCTTCCTTTATATTACCATTCTCATAATACAAAATAGCGTAACCGTCCTGTCTGTTGTTTATATAGGGAACTTTACTTTTTAATTTATTGTTTGGAAAAAATGTTTCCCATATTCCTGTTTTTTTACTATCAACAAATTTTCCTTCTTCCACTTTTTGATCATCTTTATATCCGGGCAAACGAAGGGCCTTGTTAAAAATGATCCAATGCCCTTGTCTTTTACCCACAGCATCTGTAAAATTTGTTGTATCACTAAGGCCAGTTTCAGAAGATTGAATGAGAGTAGAATTACAAAGAAAAAATAATAGTATGATAATGGCCTTTTTCATTATAGAAGAATAAGTACTTCAAATATACAAATACACATTTATAAAAAAAATTTATCCTTGAAATTTTAATAGTACATCATTAATAGTAATTCCACAAAAAAGCCCAAAGCAAAGCCTCCATATACCTGTGCAGGACTGTGTGCATTCATTTTCAGGCGGGCGTACCCAATAACTCCTGAAACTATAATAATGATCATAAACATCAGTTGCAGATCCGCCTGTAAACGATAAATAATACCTAATAAACCTCCTGCAACACCGCCAATGCCAACAGTGTGCGCACTCACCTTCCATTTAAAAGTAATGAGAAGGGTTAGTAGAATTGAAATGGCCGCGCCCAAGATAAGTGCCTGAAAAATAGTGGGGAACTGGGCATTGTAAAACAAATAAAATAACGCAAAATGGTATAATGAAGCCCCTGCATAAGGAATAATGCGTTCCCTGGAAGTTTCCATCTCCAGGCTATTGATACGCCCTATTCTCAATAAGATCAAGGCGTTAATTGTGGGAAGCAAAAATGTGAAAATAAATGTAATGCTAAGTATCACTAATTTATAATCAGTGGGTGTAAAAGTGGAAATATAATTTTTTGAACAAAAGATCAACGCAATGCCATAGGTAGGCATCAGTAAAGGATGTAAAATATAGGAAATGATTTTGGAGATACGAATTTCTGTACTCAACGAATAATGAATTAAAACGAATTTTTTTATGAGTGCTTATAATTCCTTTCTCAAACGCGCCACCGGAATTTCCAACTGCTCACGATATTTTGCAATGGTTCTGCGGGCAATGTTATACCCCTTTTCTTTCAGGATCTTTGTTAATCTGTCATCAGTCAATGGTTTCTTTTTATTTTCCTCGGCTATACAATCTTCTAGGATCTTTTTAACTTCACGGGTGGATACTTCTTCACCACTATCGGTAGAAAGTGATTCGCTAAAAAAAGTTTTTAATAAAAATGTTCCAAAAGGTGTTTGTACATATTTACTGTTTGCCACACGCGAGATCGTAGAAATATCCAAACCTACTTTTTCAGCAATGTCTTTTAAGATCATTGGTTTTAAAAGCGTTTCATCACCGGTTAAAAAATAATCACGTTGATATTCCATAATGGCATTCATAGAATATAGCAATGTTTGACTACGTTGCTGTATAGCATCAATGAACCATTTTGCTCCATCCAGTTTTTGTTTCACAAACATGGATGCTTCTTTACTGCTTTTGTTTTTATCTTTGGAATACTCTTCCAGCATTTGGCTATATGCTTTGCTAACACGAAGATCCGGAGCATTCCTTGAATTGAGCGTTAATTGTAATTCGCCTTCATCAATGGTAATGATAAAATCAGGGATCACTTGTTGAAAGCTCTTTTGCCCGTCTGCCATGGAATTCCCGGGGCGAGGATTCAATTTCAGAATTTCCTGCACAACTTCTTTTAATATCTCATCATCCAGTTCAAATTTTTTCGCGATCTTATCATAATGTTTTTTGGAAAATTCATCCATTTGCTTATCAACCACATCAATAGCCATTTGGATTACAAAAGTTTTAGGCTCTTTACGATGTAACTGGATAAGAAGGCATTCACGCAGGTCGCGCGCACCAATACCTGCAGGATCAAATTCCTGGATCACTTTCAGAAGTTCATTTAATTCTTCTTCGGTGGTAGTAATGTTTTGGGAAAATGCAATATCATCAACAATAGAACCCAGATCTCTTCTCAGGTAACCGTCGTCATCTAAATTTCCTATAAGGTAAAGCGCCACCTGATACTGATGGTCATCCAAGTCCTTCATTCCCAGCTGGCTTTCCAGCATATCCTGAAAAGAAAGGCCCACAGAAAAAGGAATTTCTTTGCGTTCATCATCAGGACTGGTATTGTTTGCTTTTAATTTGTAGGATGCCCCTTCATCATCATCCATATAATCACTGATGCTGAAATCGTCCCGTTGATTTTCATCTTCTGTTATGGTCTCATCAAAATTTTCATCTTCCAGGTTATCAGAATTTTCTTCATCTGTTTCAGCGCCTTCTTCCAATGCAGGGTTTAGCTCTATCTCTTCTTTGATCCGTTGTTCTAAAGCAATAGTGGGCAATTGCAACAATTTCATTAGCTGAATTTGCTGCGGTGAAAGCTTTTGTAATAATTTTTGCGACTGTATCTGCCTTAACATAAACCGATATTTCCAAATCTATTGATTAAAACAAACATACGAATTTTTTGACTAAAAAGAGTTTGGGAGAGCGGGAGGGAATCAGGAAATTTCGAAGTAGAATTACATAATTCCTACCTTAATTTTTTTACCGGGAAGCAAATTATAATTGGTGCCAAAATTATTTAAGCGTTTGATCTCCTCAATTGTAGTTTTTTGCTTTTTAGCAATTTTATATAATGAATCCCCTTTTTGAATAGTATAATACTTAAAGCCCGGTGTGGCCGTATTTTTACTTGCACCAACCTCAGTAGCTGCAACCGTTTCTGCTTTTGGGGGCTCTGCCATTTTTTTCTCAACTGGTACTTTTTGATAAACATAAATGACCAATTTTTTTCCGGGTTTTACCGAACTCGATCTTATGCCATTCCATGTTTTAATATCCGTAACACTACAGCTATATTTTCGGGCGATGGAACTTAAATGTTCTCCCGCTTTAACAGTATGCGTTTTTCTGACCTCCTGCATTGACAATACATTTTTGCTGTTAAGAGAATCATTGTAAAAATTATAGATCTTGTCTTCATTGGTAACAAATGCTCCCATTTTATTTTCGGGGAGCGTTAACGTATTGGGTTCAGAAGGGGATAGGGGAATAATTTGTTTTCGGTATCCCGGATTTAAATATTGTATTTCATCAATGGGAATATCCAATACTGCAGATATCTGTGCAAATGAAATTTGTTTTTTCACAGTGATAGTATCCACTTGCAAAAATGTTTTTTTAGGAATAGCAGAATACAAATTATGTTCGGAAGTATAATTCATTACATAATTCACCGCGATGAATGCAGGAACATACCCCTGGGTTTCTCTTGGCAGATAGGGACGGATCTCCCAATATGTTTTTCTCCCGCCGCTTCTGCGGATCGCTTTATTTACAGTTCCGGGGCCTCCATTATAAGCTGCCAGCACCATTTGCCAATCGTTGAACAACGTATACAGGTATTGAAAATATTCACAGGCTGCAACTGTTGATTTGTAAGGATCGCAACGTTCATCGATGTAAGAAGAAACTTTTAATCCGTACATTTTCCCGGTAGGATACATGAATTGCCAAAGTCCCATTGCACCGGAACGTGAACGTGCCAGAGGGTTCAATGCCGATTCACAAATAGCCAGGTATTTTAATTCAAGAGGCAAATTGAATTTATCCAGTTGCTCTTCAAACATTGGAAAATAAAACTGGGATAAGGCCATCATTCTGGAAACCAATTCCCGTTTTCTAAAGGTGTACATTTCGATATATCCTTTCACTACCGGATTATATTCTAAATCAAAGGGAGAAACTTCATCTAATTTCGCTAATCGCGATTCATAAACTATTTCTTCATAGCGTGGTACGGAATCCGGGCCAAAGTCATATCTTGAATTTTTAGGGTAATTGATCCTTGCATAACCTTTTTCAAATAAATTCAACTTATAAAGACTGTCGAGTACAGCGGCAATAGGGTCATCATCCATTGACTGAAGAGTTGTATCCTGCTGGGGAAAACAAGTAGAAACAGATCCAGATCCAAAAACAAGTGTAAAAAGCGTAAAACTTAAAAACAATTTCTTCATCGCTGCAATGTACAAATTATGATAATATATAAATGAAGGCTTGTTTTGAAATTGATCAACTTTTAAACCATAATTGTTGTATTTCTTAAAGAAACTTTAAAGGAACTTTTTCGTAGAAAGCACCTGCATGCTATGGTTACTATTTTTTAAGTTAATATCATTTATCCGGCTATCTTCCAAAACACCATTAATTAATTAGTTAATATTTTGATAATCAAGCATTTATTATAGTATTTTATTTGGTTCGATACTGTTATTTCCATTATATAGTATTGTATCCGGGATGTATTTAAAATAAATTTGTTTTAAGAGTAACAAGAAGAATTACACGAAATGATACAATTTGAAAAAGCGTTTATTAATCTGATTATTACTTTTTCACTTTCCAACACTATTTTAGCACAAAAGCCAGGCGCTGATAATTGTGGTGATGCAGATGGTATCGGCGACGACATATATCTCCCATACGCCGGAAGCGGAAACCTTTGTACCGCCACCGCTGATTATGTAATGACTACGTGTGGTGTGAATGGATATACCAGCGGCAGGGATTGGGTTTATTATCTTGAAGCAACGGTAACAGCACCTATAACAATCAATTTAAAAAATATTGTGCCGAATGTTACAGGCGCTTCGGTTTCTGTATGGCGTGCCGATTGCCCTGATAATGGGGGTGTGTGCGTGGGAGGATCGGGCGCTTCACTTGCAGCCGGACAAAATATTACTTTAACAGTGAATGTTACAGCCGGACAAAACTATTACATCGTAGTAGACCATAGCAGCTCTTGTTACACATATGATATTTTTATTGAATATGTATTTACCAGCACCTGCAATCCTGCTTGTACAAATATAGGTTTTGAAAGTGGTTTTACCGGTTGGACAGGGACTTCGGGTGATAGTGAAGACGGATATGACGGCCCTCCAGCCGATGCCTATCCTTCTTATATACCTTCTGCAATTGGAATTAATGCCGATCAACATAAAATTATGACAGGTGCTGGAACGGATCCTTATGGTGGATTTCCGATTGTATTTCCGGGAGGAGGGACACGATCTGTAAAAATGGGTGATGATCTGGATGCAGGAAAAGGAGCGGCTACACTGGAACAAAAATTTATGGTAACAAGTTCCAACAGCCGTTTCGTATACAATTATGCCGCTGTGGTTGAAGATGCAGGACACCCGGCAAACCATCAACCCATGTTCAAGGTAGATATGGTAGATCAAAACAATACACCTATTCCCTGCGGCCAATATCTTGTAGTAGGCGGGCCGGCTATCCCGGATTTCTTCCAGTATGATAATGATGATATTTATTACCGCCCATGGACCACTGTAGGAGTTGATCTCTCTGCATATATTGGCCAGTGTGTTACGGCACGTTTTACTGTCTTGGATTGTTCAGATGGCGCCCACGCAGCTTATGTTTACCTTGATGCGTCTTGCGGGCCAATGGCTATTACTGCTAGTCCGAGCACTGTCTGTTTGGGCCAATCTACTGTACTAACAGCACCGGCAGGAGGTTCAAGTTATTCCTGGTCCCCGGGAGGTGCCACTACTACCAGCATTACCGTTACTCCAGCTGTAACAACTACCTATACTGTAACACTAGGGTCCTATTTTGGCGCCGGCTGTAGCGCAAATGCACTGGGTGTTGTAGTGGTTGCTCCTGCTGTAACATCCACTTTTACGGTAACGCCAACTGCCTGTACCGGAGCGGCCAGCTTTACCAACGGCAGTAGGGGAGGAACCGGTTATTCTTGGAATTTTGGTGATAGCAATACAAGCAGCGCGACTAATCCCGGCCCTCATACCTATGCTTCACCCGGAACTTATACTGTAACATTAACTGTAACCAATTCCGGATGCAGTGCCACTTCCACAAAAGCCGTAATAATTACTACTGCCCCTACAGCGGGTATTAATCCGGGCTCCGCATCACTATGCAGTGGTAATAGTGTAACACTTACCGCTACAGGAGGAGGAACTTACAGTTGGAATACTACAGCAACTACCACTGCTATTACTGTTTCACCCGGCGCTACTACTACTTATACCGTAACGGTAACAGGTGCAGGAGGATGTACAGCAAGAACTACCCGGCTCGTAACAGTAAATACAACGCCTACAGCCGGTATTACCGGATCAACTGCTATTTGTCCTGGCGGTAGCACTACGCTTACAGGCACCGGAGGGGGAACCTATTCATGGAATACAGGAGCAACTACAACTATTATTACCATATCACCCGTAGTAAATACCACTTATACTGTAACGGTTACTGCTTCGGGATGTTCAGCAATTAAAACCCAGGCTATAACAATAAATGCAGTACCAACAACATCTATGTCATCTACCAATGCTGCCTGTGGAGGAAGTAATGGCACAGCTACAGTTAGTGCAACCGGCACAACCACTTTAACCTATAGTTGGTCTCCTTCGGCACAAACAACAGCTACCGCAACAGGACTTAGTGCAGGAAATTATGTTGTAACAGTTACGGATGGAAATGGTTGTACAAAAAGTGCATCTGTGAGTGTAAACAATGCCAGTGGTCCAACAGTTGGAATTACTTCACAAATAAACGTATCCTGCCGGGGTGATGCTACAGGCTCTGCTACTGTCACTGCAACAGGTGGTACAGGGACATTAACATATAGTTGGAATAATGGCATTACAAGCACAACCGGTTCTGCCAACGGATTAACAGCGGGAACCTATATTGTGACAGTAACTGATGGCGCAGGTTGTGCACAGGGACAAACGGTTATTATTACTCAGCCTGGATCTGTTTTGGGCTCTTCAATTACAGGACAAGCCAATGTAAATTGTAGTGGAAGTGCAACAGGCTCCGCAACAGTAACAGCAAGCGGTGGTACTGGAGCATATACTTATAGTTGGAATCCGGGCGGACAAACAACAGCAGGAGTTACCGGTTTAACAGCGGGGACTTACAGTGTAACAATAACTGATGCTAATGGATGTACAGCGCAACAAACAGTTGCCATCACGCAACCTGCGTCAGCTTTAAACTCTTCCATATCCGGACAAGTCAATGTTACCTGTACAGGTGGCGCAATCGGCACAGCTACAGTAACTGCCAGCGGGGGAACACCTTCCTATACATATAGCTGGAGTAATGGAGTAACAACGAGTAACTCTGTCAGCGGATTAACAGCAGGAACTTACAGTGTAACCATCACAGATAATAATGGTTGTACCAGGGTTCAAACAGTAACAATTACCCAACCCGCATCAGCAGTATCAGCTAATACATCTGCAACCAATGCTACCTGTGGAGATAACAATGGCTCGGCTAGTGTAACGGCCAATGGCGGCACTCCCGGTTTTACTTATAGCTGGAGCAATGGAGTAAGCACCGGATCTATAATAACAGGCCTATCAGCAGGAACGTACAGTGTAACAGTAACCGATGCGAACGGGTGTACCGGGATCACTTCAGTAAATGTAGCCAATGCCGGTGCCCCAACAATAGGAATATCAGGCTCTGTGACAAATGTAGGTTGTACGGGCAACGCGACAGGCAGCGCAACAGTAACAGCAACAGGCGGCACGGGAACATTAACCTATAGCTGGAACAATGGTGTAACAAGCACTACAGGAACAGCCAGTGGTTTAACTTCTGGATCTTATATAGTAACGGTAACCGATGCCAATGGATGTACAGCCACTCAAACCGTAGCCATCACCCAGCCTGCATCTGCGGTCAACTCAGGTATTGCCGGCCAGGCCAATGTGAACTGTACAGGAAGCGCTACCGGAACAGCAACAGTAACAGCAAGCGGTGGAACACCTTCTTATACTTATAATTGGAGCAATGGAGTAACAACAAGTAATTCCGTTAGCGGATTAACAGCAGGGACTTACAGTGTAACCATCACAGATAATAATGGTTGTACCAGGATTCAAACAGTAACAATTACCCAACCCGCCTCAGCAGTATCGGCTAATGCATCTGCAACCAATGCTACCTGTGGAGGCAGTAATGGAACAGCCAGTGTAACGGCATCAGGAGGTACTGGAACTTATACCTATTCATGGAGCACAGCTCCTGTTCAAACATCTGCCATGGCAACAGGATTAAGTTCGGGCAGTTATAATGTAACGGTAACCGATGCCAATGGATGTACAGGAGTTACTTCGGTGAGTGTTAACAATTCAGGAGGGCCAACAGTAGGAATATCAGGAACGGTAACTAATGTTGGTTGTACAGGCAGTGCAACGGGCAGTGCAACAGTAACAGCCACAGGCGGAACAGGGACTTTAACATACAGCTGGAACAATGGAGTGACCAGCACAACCGGAACAGCAAGCGGATTAACAGCAGGAACATATATTGTAACAGTTACAGATGCAAACGGTTGTGCACAAGGGCAAACTGTTTCTATTACACAACCTGCATCGGCAGTAAGTGGTATTACAACTCAAAGCAATGTGGGCTGTACAGGTTCTGCTACAGGTAGTGCAACAGTTACAGGTACAGGCGGAACACCGGGTTATACTTATGCATGGAGCACGGGGGTTACAACAAGTAATTCAGTTAGCGGATTAA
>JBQTHQ010000067.1:0-7718 GCA_052389695.1 Bacteroidota bacterium
GTGAAATAAAGCCACAGAAACTGTAATTTCAGCGCTTGCCGGTAAAAAATGTAAAACTTAGATAAGGTGAAGTTTTTTTAACAATTCTTTTTTAAACTGTTCACCTATTGGCAAAGGATGTTGTCCAACATAAGCGGTATTTTCTTCAATATTATCAATATGATCTAAGGCTACCAGGTAAGATCGATGTAAACGATAGAACATGCCTTTTGGAAGTTTTTCTTCCATACTTTTTAAAGTGATATGGACCGTGTGACGTTTTGTTGCAGTGAAAATATTTACATAATCACCTAAGGCTTGGATATAAACTATTTCTTTTATTTTAATTTTTGTAAGTACTGAATTAGACCGAATAAATATATAATCCTTTTCATCGGAATCCACTTTTTGATCTTTTTTATCAAATAATTCTTTAGCTCTTGATACCGCTGTCATAAAGCGATTGATTGTAACAGGCTTTACAATATAATCTGCGACATTAAGCTCGAAGGCCTCTACAGCATAATTTTTTTTAGCGCTGATAAGTATGATGATGGGATGCGTTTTGAGATTTTTTATTAACTCCAGTCCTGACATTCCGGGCATTTCAACATCCAAAAAAACAAGATCAATATTTTCCTTTTGCAGATAATTGAATGCATCAACAGGGTTATCACATTCTTCTTTTAAAGTCAGAAAATTAACATCTGTGATCAATTGTTTTATAGCAGCTCTTGCTAATTGATTATCGTCAACTATTATACAGTTCATCTTGTTGTTTTTTTTAGTTTATAAGTGCAAATATAGTTTTAAATATTAAAGATGCAAATTCTTTGGAACATTAATAAAATCAACTTATTCAGAGCTAATTTGCCACCGATTATTTTACCTCGTCCGGCTATTAAATTTCCCTTTTTACCGAAATTGCAAATTCAATTTCAAAAAAAAATTTAAGAAAGAAAATGGTGTTTTAAGAATAAAATAATGACAGGAAAATTTAAAAGGATTTATTGTGAAGAATTGTTTTACTTACATAATTGAACCGAAAAAATAATAGTAAAGCAGCAAGTGTTAATCCTAAAGATAATCCATACCAAACACCATTTACCCCAAGGTTAAGTTTAAATGCAAAAATATAACTCATCGGTAATCCAATTCCCCAATAAGCAATAAGTGTAATAAGGGTAGGAATTTTTACATCCTTTATGCCTCTTAAAGCTCCTAAGCCAACTACCTGCATTCCGTCACTTAATTGAAAAAACGCTGCAATTACCAATAAGGAAGAAGCGATACCGATCACTTTTATATCATTATTAAAAAAAACAGGCAGTACATTTCTGAATAAAATAAAACAAGTAGCGGTAATACTCATAAAAACCAATACAAGTATAAAAGCGCTGAAGCCGGTAGTTCGTATACCTTCCTGACTATTTAATCCCAATTGATTACCAACCCGTACAGAAGTGGCGGCTGATAAGCCGCTTGCCATCATGTAGGTAATCGATGCAATGCTCAATGCTACCTGATGGGCTGCTTGTGCTTCCGGGCTTATCCATCCGATCATTACTACCGCGAAACTAAAGGCTCCAACTTCAAACAGCCATTGCAAACCTGATGGGATACCAATTGCCAGAATTTTTTTTAATAATTCATTAGAAACTATCTTTAAATTAAAATTCTGCCAGTATACTTTAAAATGCCTGTTATAATATACATAGGCAAACATTGCAAATGCCATTGCAACACGGGAGATAAAACTCGCCCAGCAGGATCCCATCAAGCCCATTTTAGGAAAGCCCCAATGTCCGAAGATCATTAAATAATTAAGTAAAATATTCAACAGGTTAGAACCGATCGTAATAAACATTGCAACACGTGTATACGAAAGTCCTTCAATAAATTGTTTGAAGCCCGAAAAAACACACAATGGGATCATTCCTAACATCATCACATTTAAAAATGGAATGGCCATGTCTACAACTTCCTGTTTTTGATCGAATAAATTAAGGATAGGGGAGATCAGAAATAATATTATAAATAGAACTATTCCCAGTAGGGTATTAATGATAATACTATGTTTTAACAAGGAAGCACTTTCAGAATGATTGTTGGAACTATCTGCGGCAGCGACTAAAGGAGTAACTCCGTAAGAAACTCCCAGTCCAAAAACCAAAACCAAAGTGTAAAGACTATTGGCAAGCGCTACAGCAGCCTGTTCAATAGTGCCAATTTGTCCTACCATGGCTGTATCTACAACACCCACCATGATATGCCCGAACTGGCTTAGTACAACAGGATAAGCCAGGAAAAAAGTAGCCTTGTAATTTTTGAGATAATTTTCTGAAAATAATAATGCCATAACAGCGCAAAGATAACTGTTAATATGGTTTTAGAATTTAAAACGTATTTGTGCTTTTATTTCAGATTTAGTATTTCTTTCTATCTCGGTAAGAGTCCCTTCACTAATACTTTTTTTGTTATCATAAAAAGTCTGAGAATAACGGAACCAGAGTTCAAGGTTATGAGTTATATTATATTCAAATAATATATAAAATCGCGAACCCCTGTTATAATATGCCGGAATGGAGTAGGATCCCGGCATATCATTTTCGTATGCATAAATACGGGAATCATAGTTGTCTGTTTGAAAAAGTGCATATCGCAGCGTCATGGAAAACGGTTTCCCCATTTTATTATATGTTACATCCTGGTAAACAAGATATCCTTTTTGGGTTTTATTTTTATCAAATGTATAATCAATTAATTCTACTCTGTTTTTCAATTTAACCGAAGGCGCAATGTTATAGGAAATATGAAAGCGGTAGTTGGTTTGTTTTACAGGAATGAGATAATCGATCATAGCGCCGGTGTTGATTTTGTTCTTTTCCTTATTTCGCTGGCGAATCCTAAAATAGGCATCCAGTTTTTTAGAAGGAGTATAATTCAATTGTGCCGTATAATCATTGCCTCTAGATGGTGCATTTGCCTGATATTTTAGCCATGGGAATTCAAATCTGTCGTAATAAGCTGTTAAAGTTGTTTGTGTTGTTGGCTTGGTAAGTAAACCAATGTATATTCCTTTTTCATTAGCAGCCATGGTGTTTTCTGAAAATCCATTGTTCAGCAGGCTCTGATAATTATGTTGGTAATAACGATGCAGGATTGTAAATGAAACTCTCGGATCAATACTCATTAATACACCATTCAAATAAGCCATCCCTCCATTTTGGCTTCCTGCAGCTTCACCAAAAAAATTTAAATTTCGAATAATGAAATTATAATCCAGTCCGATGTTAAAATTTTTCCCGGATGAAAATTCAAACCGGTTGTAATAAGATAAATTACGGTTCAGCTCTTTATCTAGCTGATAACTCATTACAGTTAATCCAACATTAAGCATTCTACTGTTATAAGAAACATTCCCTCCATAAATAGTTTGTAAAATGGAATGCTTATCTGAAATTTCAGCAGCTGTGCTATGGTATCCTGTTTCCTGTAGTGATGATACCGCAGCAGCCTCGCCATTTTCTAAGGTGTCACTTACGTTGGCGTCAATATGCTTACGTGAGAAAAATCCGGTAACATCTATTTTTTTTAAAGCTATTGTTGCTGCTACGCCCCGCATAAACCTGTTTTCATCAACTGATGTATAAGGACGAATACCTGTTGCAATTTTTTTAGTACTTATAATATCTGTACTCTTACCAAATGAATATCCACTCCAGGCAGTAAGGCCTTGCCCGAATGTTATCTGGTAATCACCAACAGCAAGTGATTTAATGAACCGGATGTTTCGCAAATAAAAATGTGCCGAATAAAAATCAAAACCATTTTTTTGATTTCCTTTTAATGATCTTTCATACCAATCATATTTGAATTTTTGTTTACTCTTAAAAAATAATTCTCCCTGGTCTTTTTCCGCTGTAATCCCCCAACTTATGTTTGTTCCATAATTAAAACGGTAACGGGCATAGATCTTTTGAGGGCTGCCGATATAACGTGAGTTTGGACTTTTATACAATTCAGCGCTATCGATAGCTGCAAATCCTTTTTGTTTTTCGAGTGTTTGTCCGTAACGAAGTATTAGAATGTTTTGTCCATTTCGAAACATTTCGTTCATACTGAAATGTGGAGAATTAAAATTATCAGTAACCCTGATATAAGGCAATAATTTTTGAATTGTTTGCCGGTCAAAACCATCAATACCCTGTAATTCATAAACTGTAATTAATTTCCCATTCCTTTCAATATGTGAAAGCAGGTTATTTATTTGAATGTCGTTCAATAATTGAATCTCCTGTAATTCCTCTTTATCAGTATAATTTAAATTAATAGGATGTTCTTTGTAATACATAAGCCCATCCAATAAATTGGAATAATCAGTGTCTTCACTTTCTGTATTCTCTGCTATATTTTCAAGTTGCTGTTGGATATGAGCATCATCTGTTTTTTGAAGAATATTTTGGGCGTTTGAGGAAAATGAAATAAATAATGAGGATAATAAAAAATATTTTATAAAAGTTCGACCCCGAAGGGGTCGTATATTTATAGAAATAACATTTTCGATACAAACATACGACCCCTTCGGGGTCGAACAAAAGAATGCCAGTAATTTAGGAACAGATTTCACTATTACACAAAAATTAGAATAGTTTCTCATAAATTTAGTTAGATATCTCTGTTTTTTTGAAAACATAAGTCAAACTTAATTGCGGACTGATCCCAAGCGTTTGATGATAATTTGTTGAAAGATCTATTTTTAAATTTTTAAGATTGAGTCCCAAACCGAAAGAGCTTAATGTAGGATCAGTTGAGATCCCTGCACGCAAATAAAGTTCTTTTACGGCTTTATATTCGATCCCCGCTTTAAAAATTGCTTTTTGTGAGATGTCTTTTTCCGTTTCAATAGCCAAGGTCACTTTTTCTGAAAAATTATAATCTGCACCCAGGCGAAAAACAGTTGGGATCCGTTCATTCGCATAATCAGCCAGTTTTGCACGTGTAGGATTAAAGACATGAGCTCCAATTGTGATCTCTTTCAAGGGTTTTGCCTGTATCCCGATTTCAACAGCAAACACATTTTTATTGCCGTAACCTTCAGCAATTCGGGTACTTAAACAATTCATGGCAATACCGGCTGCAAACTGATCACCAAAAGATTTTGCAAATGAAAGGCTGTATTTATTTTCGCTATACAGGGAGTATCCAAAATTACTAATACATAAGCCAAAGGTTCCGCCTTTAACGGGAATTGCAAGCACTCCACCTTTAATGCTTAATTCTTTTATTAAAAAACGATTTTCATAATATACACCCGTGGAAATATCGTGTATAAATGCTAATCCTGCCTGGTTATGATGTGTGCTCCATACATCAGATAAAGAAACGGAAGCATTGCCCATTGCGGAAGAACGGGATCCGATAGGAAAATTTTCATTGCCGGATCTGGCAATACAGGAAATACTCAGGACAAGTAAAGTGAAAAAAAATTTCATAAAACTCTTTCCTCAACTGTCGGTGAGAGAGGAGTTTCAGTTATGGTTAATTTGTTTTATACTCGAATTTAACTTCAGAAAGTTCTTTATTGGCTTTTAAGATCTTGTTTTTGAGGTTTTCTTTGAATTCAATGACCTTTTTAAGCAAAGCATCATCACCCGCCGCTAATATTTGTACGGCCAGGATCCCGGCATTTTGTCCGCCATCAAGCGCAATTGTAGCTACAGGGATACCCGGAGGCATTTGCAGGATAGAAAGCACAGAATCCCAACCGTCAATGGAAATTGAAGACCGGCAGGGAACACCAATTACGGGAACAGGCGAAAATGCGGCTACAACCCCCGGCAAATGAGCTGCACCACCGGCACCGGCAATAATTACACGAATACCTTTTGAATGGGCATTTTTAGCGAATTCGGCTACCTGCTCAGGCACCCGGTGTGCGCTTAATGCATTGATCTCAAAGGGGATTTTAAATTCATTTAGGATCTTCGCTGCTTCCTGCATAATTGGCATATCTGAGGTACTGCCCATTATTATACTCACTTTTGGTGTCATTTTTACTGCTTTTTAGGTTGATTTTAGATCAAATTCAGATCGGGCGTAAAAATAGTTTTTTTCATGAAGCGGTAAAATAAAAATCAAAGTTTTTTTATAGCATATTTTAACTAAATTCGTTGCTTTATAGCACACCACCTATGGGAAATGTTGTAATTCATAACCATTCATTTAAGGTGAAAATAACTTCCGGCGAAATCCAGGAGGCAGTGAAGCAGCTTGCAAAAACCATTAACAAGGATATGAAAGATAAAAATCCATTGTTCCTGGCAGTGCTGAATGGCTCTTTTATGTTTGCTGCTGATCTGATGAGGCAACTGACCATCGATTGTGAAATTTCATTTGTTAAACTGGCATCTTATGATGGTACAAAATCTACAGGAAAGATCAAGCAACTTATTGGCATTGATGAAAAAATAAAAGGCCGAACCGTTATAGTGGTTGAAGATATTGTAGATACAGGCAATACGATTGAGAATGTATGGGACCAATTAAAAAAACTTGGTCCGGCTGAAATAAAGATCGCAACACTTTTATTTAAATCGGACGCATTTTTAAAAACAGTGCCTATTGAATATGCAGCTATTATAGTGCCTAATGATTTTTTAGTGGGTTATGGGTTGGATTACAATGGCCTTGGAAGAAATTTGAACGATATTTATGTATTGGATTATGTGGAAGATGATAAACGCAATAAAAAGTAAATTATAGAATCAATAATTTAAAACCTAAAAACATGCTAAACATCGTTTTATTCGGGCCTCCGGGTGCAGGCAAAGGAACTCAATCTGAAAAATTGATTGATAAATATAAACTGGTCCATCTTTCAACCGGGGATATTTTTCGCGCCAATATCAAAGGTGCTACTGAATTAGGTATGCTTGCCAAAAGCTATATGGATAACGGACAATTGGTTCCGGATGCTGTAACAATCAGTATGCTGGAAGCAGAAGTAAATAAACATCCGGAAGCCAAAGGATTTATTTTTGATGGTTTCCCGAGGACTAAAGCACAGGCACAAGCCCTTGATAATCTATTAGTATCAAAAAACACCGCAATTACATTAATGCTTGCACTTGAAGTGGAAGAAGAAGAGTTAAAACGACGTTTACAATTACGCGGACTGGAAAGTGGCAGACTGGATGATCAGGTTCCTGAGATCATTCAGAAACGAATTGATGTGTATAACAGTGAAACATTTCCTGTTAAAGATTTTTATACTGCACAGGGAAAATACCAGGGAGTTTATGGCATCGGAGAAATCGAAGATATATTCAGGTCTTTGTGTTCGGTAATTGATGCGCAAATATACAAAAAACCGGATGTGGTAATTCCCGTAAAACCTGCTGTTGAAAAACCTTCGGTGAAAAAATTGGTAACAGCAATCATAAAAAATGTAGCAAAAAAAATTACCGGAAACACAAGTAAAAAATCCGGTAAAAAAATAGTTGACAAGAAAAAAGTTGTTAAGAAGAAGGTGGTAAAATCTGCTAAGAAGGTTGTTGCTAAAAAGAAAGCGGCCAAACCCGCTAAGAAAAAAGTAGTAAAACCAGTTAAGAAAAAGGCGGTAAAAGCAACAAAAAAAGTAGTTTCTAAAAAGAAAGGTAAAGCGGTTAAGAAGTCAAATCCTAAAAAAGTTACTAAGAAAACAGCTAAAAAAATAACTAAGAAAGTAGTTAAGAAAG